>JBAXAR010000005.1:0-40164 GCA_037142475.1 Actinomycetes bacterium | reverse complement strand
CTCGAAAGGCCACCGTTCCGATCCCTGCAGCGAGCGACTTCATCACCGCTTCCTTGGCCGCGAGGCGAGCCGCCATCGATCGGTGCCGGGCCGGATCGCTCGATCCTCGTCCAATGATGTGGCGTTCAGCATCAGTGAAGAGTCGCTCGGCCAGGCGAGGTCGGCGGGCGAGCGCTTCTCGCACCCTCGAGACCCCCACGAGGTCCGTCCCGACGCCGAGCACAGCCGATCCCATGGCGTCACGCGAACCGACGCCGCCATCGCTGGCAACTGGGGCGCCGAGTTCCGTCACTCCACGGTCACCGTTTTGGCCAGGTTCCGGGGGCGGTCAACGTCGAGACCACGGCCACGGGCCAAGTGATAGGCGAACTGCTGGAGCGGGATGATGTCCTTGACAGGTGATAACAGTGGCGAGATCGCCGGCACGCTGATCACGTAATCGGCCACGGCGATGCCTTCGGCGTCGCCATCGTCGAGAAGGAGGACCACCGTTGCCCCTCGGGACTTCACCTCAGCAACGTTCGAGAGCATCTTTTCCCGCAGGGGACCGCCGGTGGCCACGGCCACGACCACGCACCCTGGTTCGATCACGGCCAAGGGGCCGTGCTTGAGTTCGCCGCCGGGATATCCCTCGGCGTGGAGGTAGGAAATCTCCTTGAGCTTGAGTGCGCCTTCAAGGGCGGTCGGGTAGCCAGCATGGCGGCCGAGAAAGAAGAAATCCCTGGCGTCGGCGACCGCCGAGGCCACCGCCGCCACTGCCGGTCCCCGGGCGATGACGTCGGTCACGATTCCTTCGAGGCTCCGCAGGTCGGCGACCTGAGCAGCGATCTCTTCGGGTGACAGGGTTCCCCGGACCTGGGCGAGGTGCAGGCCGAGAAGCTCGAGGGCCACGATCTGGGCGATCACCGTCTTCGTGGCGGCCACACCAACCTCGGGACCAGCACGGGTGTAGAGCACCCCGTCGGCCTCACGAGCCATGGAGGAGTCCACCACGTTCGAGACCACCACCACCCGAGCACCATCCGCCTTGGCATGACGCATTGCTTGAAGGGTGTCAATCGTCTCGCCCGACTGGCTCACCCCGATGACGAGGGCCGTGGCGTCGAGAACCGGGTCCCGGTAGCGAAATTCACTGGCGATGTCGACCTCAACCGGGACTCGGGCCCAGCGTTCGAAGGCGTACTTTGCGACGAGGCCGGCGTGGAAACTCGAGCCACAGGCGACCACCACGATTTTGGTGATCGAACGGAGGTCCTCGTCGCTCAGGTCCAACTGATCAAGCACGATGACGCCAGAATCGTCAACCCGACCACGCAGGGTGTCAGCCACGACACGAGGCTGCTCGTGGATCTCCTTTGTCATGAAGTCGTCGAAGCCATCCTTCTGCGCCGCCTCTGTGCTCCATTCGACAACCATCGATGTCGGTGTCACCACCGATCCGTCGAGGTCGGTCACGATGAAGGACCCGGGACGAAGCTCGACGATCTGATCGTCTTCAATCACGACGAGGTCGCGCGTCCGATCCAAGATCGCCGGGATGTCAGAGGCAAGGAACGTCGCCGACCCGGTCACGCCGACGATCAGCGGGGAGATCCGTCGGGCGGCCACGATCAACTCAGGGTCGCTGGCCGCCATGACGCCGAGGCCGAACGCCCCGCGCACCACGGCGAGCGTTCGCCGGACCGCTGCGGTGAGGTCGCAGCCATCGGCCAGAGCATCTTCGATGAGATGTGCCAGAACCTCGGTGTCGGTGTCAGAGCGCAGCGTGTGACCAGCCGCCGTGAGTACGGCGGCGAGCTCGACGTAGTTCTCGATAATGCCGTTATGCACCACGGCCACGCTGTTCGAGCAATCAAGGTGCGGGTGAGCATTGGCTTCGTTGGGCTGGCCGTGTGTCGCCCATCGGGTGTGTCCAATGCCAGCAGTGAGCCCCTTTGGCGCCGACTCGGTCATCGTGCGCAGCGTGGCGACCGAGTGTGTTCCATCGGCGGCACGGGCCTGGAACACCTGATCGGCCCCGACGAGTGCGATGCCTGCCGAGTCATAGCCCCGGTATTCGAGGCGCTCTAACCCATCGATCAGAATCTCAAGGGTGTCCGCTGCTCCGGTGACCCCGATGATGCCGCACATGGCCTCTAACCTACCGGTCTTGGCTCGACTCCCGTTGAGCCCAAGGCTGTTCAGCCCAATGTTCTTGCGATCAGATCAACGAGATCATCGGCAAGGCGCTGCGCAGTCTCTGCGTCAGCGGCCTCAACCATGACGCGCACCACCGGCTCGGTTCCCGACGCTCGCACGAGCACCCGACCTTGGGCGCCAAGCTCGTCTCGGGTTGCAGCGATACGGGAGGTCACTGCCTCATTGGCCTCGAGCATCGAGGTGTCGGCGACCGGGACGGCCCGCAAGACTTGGGGATAGAGCGTGACGGCCCCTTCCGCCAGCGACGCCAAGTCGAGGCCGGACCGCCGGACCAGATCAGCGAGGAGGATCCCGGTGAGGAGGCCATCGCCAGTGGTCGAGCGCTGCCGGAAAATCACGTGACCCGATTGCTCGCCGCCGAGACTGAGCCCCTCGGAGTCGAGCGCCACCAAGACGTTGCGGTCTCCAACCGCCACCTGGCGCACAGCGATGCCTGCGGCTTCCATCGCTCGGTGGAAACCGAGATTCGACATCACGGTCACCACCACCGCATCGCCCGAGAGCGTGCCTCGCTCCTTGAGGTCACGAGCAAACAAGGCGATGAGGACATCGCCATCGAGGACTCGTCCGAGGTGGTCGACGGCAACGAGCCGATCAGCATCTCCATCAAGGGCAAGGCCGAGATGTGCGCCGTGCTCGATGACAGCGGCGCAGAGCGCCTCGGGATGCGTTGAGCCCACCGAATCGTTGATGTTGGTCCCATCAGGGTCATCGCCGATGGCGATCACCTCGGCACCGAGGGCGCTGAGGGCCGTCACCGCTACTGGGGTGGCGGCGCCGTGGGCGCAGTCGACCACGACCTTGATCCCTGCGAGCCCTCGAGGCTCAAGGGTGGTGACCAGATGCTCGATGTAGGCGAGTGCGCCAGTCTCATCGGTCGAGATCGTCCCGACGTCGAGGCCGATCGGTCGGCGAGGGGCGTGATCAGCATCAGCGAGGATCGAGTTCATTTCCGCTTGGATCAGGGCCTCGACCTCATCGGTGAGTTTGAGGCCACCGCTGGCGAGCACCTTGATGCCATTGTCGAAGAACGGGTTGTGCGACGCCGACACCACCGCACCGGGGGCACCGTTGAGGGCGCAGAGGTGGGCGACCGCTGGCGTCGGGAGGACACCGACGTCGATGACGTCGGCTCCTTCGGTCGCCAGCCCCGCAGCCAGCGCTGCCGACAGCAAGGGTCCCGAACGACGCGTGTCTCGACCGACAATGAACCGCTGAGCGGGTAGCACCCTGGCGGTCGCTCTCCCAAGGGCAAGCGCAACCTCAGCCGTGATGGCATCGTTGGCGAGTCCTCGGAGCCCATCGGTTCCGAACTCGACCTCCGCCATGGACTAACGCTTCGAGTACTGCGGTGCCTTACGTGCCTTCTTGAGGCCGTACTTCTTCGACTCCTTCTCCCGCGAGTCACGCGTGAGGAGACCGGCCTTCTTCAGCTTGCCGCGAATCTCAGGGTCGAGCTCAATGAGCGAACGGGCGATGCCCAGGCGAAGCGCTCCGGCCTGACCGGACATGCCGCCTCCGTCCATCGTGGCGTCGATGTCGTAGGTTCCCTCGATCTCTGCGACCCGAAGCGGCTCAAGGATGAGCATCCGGTGCGTTGCTGAGGTGAAGTACACGTCGAAGGGACGCTTGTTGATGGTGACCTTGCCGTCGCCTGGACGCAAGCGAACTCGAGCGACTGCCTGCTTGCGACGGCCAGTGGTCTGGGTAAGCGGTGATGCCATGATGTTCTCCTCCGACTACGCCGTGGCCCGGCGGGCGCCAGGCACGTCGTAGGGCTGCGGGTCCTGTGCTGCGTGTGGGTGCTCGGGTCCTGCGTAGACCTTGAGCTTCTCCATCTGCTGACGTCCGAGGCGGTTCTTGGGAACCATGCCACGAATGGCTCGCGTGACAAGCTCGACGGGGTTTTCGTCAAGCAGCTTGGCGTAACTCTTCGAACGAAGACCACCCGGGTAACCGGAGTGACGGTAGGCGAACTTCTGCTCAGCCTTGTTCGACGTCATGACGATCTTGTCGGCGTTGACCACGATGACGTGATCGCCGGTGTCCATGTGCTGGGCATACATCGGCTTGTGCTTGCCACGGAGCAGGACGGCAACTTCGGTGGCGAGGCGTCCGAGGACCATGCCCTCGGCGTCGATGACATGCCAGGCCCTCGTGATCTCGCTGGCCTTCGGGGAGTACGTACGCAACGTCGTGTCTCTCTCTTCAATGGTGGCGACCTCGAACATTGCTGTGTTCAGGGCCTTCGTGGGGGTCTTCGCAGTGCGCTGCGAGGACGGCTTCTCATCGTAGGACGAATTAGGCGCTCAGGGCAAGCTGGGCTCGTGGTGCCCACCTTGCTCGGCGTAGTCGTCGTAGCCCACGCCGATCAGACACAGGCCCTGGGGCGGTGCCGGTGGAGCTGCACCCCGGCGGTCCTGGCTCCTCAAAAGAGCAACAAGATCGGCGGTATTCGAACGCCCAAGGCCGACGTCGACGAGTTGGCCGACAATGGAGCGGACCATCTGGTGGCAGAACGCCCGGGCCTGAATCTCGACGCGAATGAGGCGTCCTTCAACGATATCGATGACGCCAGTGTGGTCGACAACGGCCACCGAGGCATCGGTCACCAACCGGACGATGGGCTCGGATGCGGAAGCTCCCGGGACCTTCCGGCAAAAGGAACGGAAGTCATGGGTGCCAATGAAGGCACCAATGGCCTGGGACATCGCTCGGACGTCGAGTTCGCCGCTCACGTTCCACGCGAGGTCCGAGAGCATCGGGTCAGGAGCGAGGCCCTCGTGAATGAGGTAGCGATAGCGACGCCATCTCGCGGAGTAGCGAGCATCGAACTCGGAACTCACGGGCCGAACGGAGGTCACCGAGACATCTCCGCCCAACTGGCGGTTCAGGGATCGAGTGATCTGCAAAGCACCCAGGGGGCCATCACGGCCTCCGGGCATCGGATCAGGAAGATCGACGTGGACCACCTGAGCCGTGGCGTGGACGCCCGCGTCTGTGCGTCCTGCGCAGACAATGACCGGTGCGGTCTCCGTTCGGGCAACACGCTTGAGTGCTTCCGCCAACTCTCCGGCGACAGTCTTGAGACCAGGCTGAGCAGCGAACCCGTGGAACGCCGTTCCCCGATACGCGACGGTCAGCCGCCAGCGTGCCGTTCCGCCCATGTGGGCGACCAGTTCCTCAGACCAGCTCGATGCGCGCCATCGGGGCGTTGTCCCCGGGACGCGGGCCGAGCTTCAGGATCCGGGTGTAGCCACCGGGACGCTCGGCATAACGAGGGCCGATCTCCACGAAAAGCTTGTGAGCCATGTCCTTGTCACGAATCAGGGCGACCACACGACGCTGGTTGGCAACGCCACCCTTGGTAGCGGCAGTGATGCACTTCTCGGCGACCGGGCGCAGAGCCTTGGCCTTGGCTTCAGTGGTCACGAGGAATTCAGCAGCGATCAGTGATGCGACTTGGTTTCCCTGCATCGCCTTCTGGTGGGCTGCACTGCCGCCGAAGCGACGTCCCTTCTTCGGGGTACCTCTCACGTCAGTCCTCCGTCCGGAGGGCCAGGCCGCGCTCGTCGAGGCGGTCCGTGACGTCCTTGAGGGACGTCTGGCCGAAGTTGGTGAGCGACAGGAGGTCCCTCTCGCTGCAGGCAACCAGCTCACCAATGGAGTTGATGCCACCTCGCTTGAGGCAGTTCCGGGCACGCTCGGTCAAGCCGAGGTCCTCGATGCGGGCTTCAAGCTCGCTCGAAGCGCCAAGGGCTGCGCCGACATCGCCGAGTTCAAGGCCCTGGGGCTCATCGTCGAGGGTGGCGACAAGGCCGACCAGCGAACCGAGGGTGGCGCCAGCCGAAGCCAGTGCCTCTCGGGGACTGATGGTCCCGTCGGTCTCGATGTCGAGCACGAGGCGGTCGAAGTCAGTTGACTGCTCGACCCGAACCGGCTCGATCGAGTAGGTGACCCGACGAACAGGCGAGAAGATCGAGTCGATCGGGATCACACCGATGACGTTGGTCCGCTTGTTGCGGTCAGCCGACACGTACCCACGGCCCTTGTCCACGGTGATGTCAATGCCGAGGTGACCCTTGGCGTTAATCGTGGCGATGTGGAGCTCGGGGTTCAGCACCTCGACGTCCGCAGGCAGCTGAAGGTCGGCGGCGGTGACGTCGGCCGGACCCTTCTTGTCCAGTCGGAGCGTGACGGCCTCGTCGGAGTTGATCCGGACGAGAAGGTCCTTGAGGTTCAAGATGACGTCGGTGACGTCCTCTTTGACACCCGGGATCGTCGTGAACTCGTGGAGAGCCTCATCGAAGCGAAGCTGCGTGACCGCAGCACCGGGGATCGATGAGAGAAGGGTTCGGCGAAGCGAGTTGCCGAGCGTGTGGCCGAAGCCTGGGTCAAGTGGTCCGACAGCGAATCGCTGCCGGTTCCCCTGCTCGTCGTCAATTGCTTCGACGGTGGGGCGCTGGATGATGAGCATCGTTTCTGGCTCCTCGGTTTCTTGGCGTCTCGGGGTGCGGGTCGGTTACTTCGAGTAGAGCTCGACGATGAGCTGCTCTTGAACAGGCTCGTCGATGTTCTCTCGCACTGGTGGGTTCAGGACAGTGACCTGGAAGCCGTTCTCTCCGGCCTCGAGCCACGGAACAAGCTGACGGTCGAGCGTGTCGCGGTTGCGGACCACGTGGAAGTTCTCACGGGTCGGTGCCTTGAGCGCAATGACCTCGCCCTTACGGACTCGGTACGACGGGATGGTGACCCGCTTACCGTTGATGGTCACGTGACCGTGGCGGACGAGCTGGCGAGCCTGGCTGCGGCTTGCGCCCCATCCGGCGCGGTACGCCACGTTGTCGAGCCGAAGCTCGAGCATGACCAGCAAGTTCTCACCGGTGATGCCGTCACGACGGTTCGCCTCCTCGTAGAGGTTGCGGAACTGCTTCTCAAGCAGGCCGTAAATACGACGGCACTTTTGCTTCTCCCGAAGCTGACCGAGGTACTCCGAACCCTGACGCATACGGTCACGACCGTGCTCGCCGGGCGGGTAGGCGCGGCTGTGCCTGTCAGTGACCGCCTCGGAGACGGGGCACTTCAATGAATAGCAACGCTCACCCTTGAGAAAGAGCTTCGTGCGCTCTCTGCGGCAAAGGCGGCAGACGGGACCTGTGTATCGAGCCATGTGATTCCTAGTTAGACCCGGCGCCGCTTCTTCGGGCGGCAGCCGTTGTGGGGGATAGGGGTGACGTCCTTGATGCCGACGACTTCGATGCCGGCAGCAGCAATGGAGCGGATGGCGGTCTCACGGCCGGAGCCGGGGCCCCGCACGTAAACGTCCACCTTGCGGACACCGTGCTCCATGGCCTTCTTGGCAGCCTGCTCGGCAGCCAGCTGTGCGGCGAACGGGGTCGACTTACGCGATCCCTTGAAGCCGACGTTGCCTGCAGACGCCCAAGCGAGGACATTGCCCTCTGGGTCACAGATCGAGATGATGGTGTTGTTGAACGAACTCTTGACGTGCGCGATGCCGTACGCAATGTTCTTGCGTTCCCGACGACGTGGACGCCGCGTTCCCTGAGGCTTTGCCATTACTTGCGAACCTTCTTCTTTCCGGCGACGGTCTTCTTCGGTCCCTTACGGGTTCGGGCGTTGGTGTGGGTGCGCTGTCCGTGAACCGGAAGGCCCTTACGGTGACGCACACCCTGGTAACAGTTGATCTCCATCTTGCGGCGGATGTCTTGAGCCACGTCACGGCGGAGGTCACCCTCGACCGTGGCGTTCTCATCGATCCAGCCACGAAGGGCACTGATCTCTTCCTCGGTGAGGTCGCGAACCCGGGTGTCGGGGTTGATCCCCGTCTCGGCGAGCGCGGCCTTCGAGGTGGTCAGACCAATCCCAAAGATATACGTCAGCGAGATCTCAACTCGCTTCTCGCGTGGAATGTCCACGCCGGCGATACGTGCCATGTCGTCCTCTTCCTAGCCCTGGCGCTGCTTGTGGCGCGGGTTGTCACAGATCACCCGGACGTTGCCGCTCCGGCGGATCACCTTGCACTTCTCACACATCGGCTTGACGCTGGGTCGTACCTTCATCTCACAACTCCACTCTGGACTTGAGCTTTGAGCTCATCGCTACTTGTACCGGTAGGTGATCCGGCCACGACTCAAGTCGTACGGGGTGATCTCCACCTGAACCTTGTCGCCCGGGAGGATGCGGATGCGGTGCATCCTCATCTTTCCTGAACTGTGAGCGAGCACTTTGTGCCCGTTCTCGAGCTCCACTTTGAACATCGCGTTCGGCAGCGGCTCGATGACCGTCCCCTCAAGGACGATTGCGTCTTCTTTTGGCTTGGGCAGGTCTCTTCTCCTTGAGAACTTCAACTGGTGACCCCGGGTCAACGCACGTCGAAGCGGCGATGACCACACTGAAGGGGACGATCCGATCCCCCACTCCCACAGTCGGGCGCGAGGACGGACCAATATCTTACTCAGATCTGACAGATGCGCCAACCCGGGATCGGCGCCACCTCATTTCGGTTCCTCGATGGGGTGCCAGAGGCACCTCGAAAGGGGGTTCGGCAGGCTGGACCGAGCGTCACAAGAGGGCCGGTAAACCCAGCCCAGAACGGTGTTGAAGGCATCAGTCGACTCCGCTCAGGCCATCGTGAAAATCTCGGGACCGTTCTCGGTCACCGCAATGGTGTGCTCGAAGTGAGCGGAGCGCTTTCCGTCCGCGGTCACGACACTCCAGCCATCTTCGAGCTCCATGGTCTCAGGAGTCCCGGCGTTGACCATCGGCTCGATGGCGAAGACCATTCCGGTCTTAAGCGTCGGCCCAGGGCTTCCCGGCCAGTAGTTCGGCACCTGGGGCTGCTCGTGCATGGCGGTACCGATGGCGTGGCCGACGTACTCGCGCACCACGGTGAATCCAGCAGCCTCGGCAACATCCTGAACGGCTCTGCCGACCTCGTGGAGGCGATTGCCCTTGGTGAGCTGATCGATCCCGGCAAAGAGGCTTCGCTCGGTCACCTGCAGGAGGCGAGCCGACGCGGCATCAATCGTTCCGACCCCCGCGGTATACGCCGCGTCGCCGTGGTAGCCCTCGATGATCGCACCACAGTCAACCGAGATGATGTCTCCCTCGACCAGCACCACGTCATCAGAAGGAATGCCATGGACGATCATGTCGTTGGGGCTCGTGCAGATCACGGCGGGGAAGCCGTGGTAGTTGAGGAAGTTCGACGTTGCCCCTCGACGCTCAATGACCGCTGCTGCCACCTTGTTGAGCTCCATGGTGGTGACACCTGGCCGGATCGCCTCACGGGTCTTCTCGTGCATCTCGGCGACGACAAGGCCGGCTCGGCGCATCTTGGCCAGTTCGTCAGCGTTCCGCCTCATCGATTCGTCCTCACGCCTTCGAGGCCTGACGTCGGCTGATGGCATCCTTGGCCGACTCAAAGACCGCGTCAGGGCTCTGGGTGCCATCGAGTTCTTCGAGCAGACCTTGATCGGTGTAGTACGCCACCAACGGACTGGTCTCAAGTTCGTAGGCGTCGAGACGGGCCTTGATGGCCTCAGCCTTCTGGTCGTCCTTGCGAGGCATAACCGGACCGCCACACTTGTCACAGACGCCGACTTGGACCGGAGGAATGTCTGTCGAGTAGATCGCGGCACAGTCGCCACAGACCAAACGACCGGCCAAGCGGCTCAGCACCAGATCCGTTGGGACCTCAAGATCCAGCACGCAATCCAACGGCCGATCGGCGATGATCGCCTCGAGCAGTTCCGCCTGTCGAACCGTGCGAGGGTAGCCATCGAGGATGAATCCCCGAGTCATGGCGTCAGACTCGCTGAGGCGCTCTCGAACCACGGCGGTGATGATCTCGTCAGAGACCAGTGATCCCGAGGCGATCACTTCGGCAACTTGTTGGCCGAGCTCGGATCCTGCGGCCACCGCGGCGCGGAGCATGTCTCCAGTGGAGATGTGAGGGACCGCGTAGCGCTGTGAGAGGAGCGCACACTGCGTCCCCTTGCCTGCCCCCTGCTTTCCGAGGACGACGAGCCTGACCCCGGTCGTCATCGGCCTACTTAAGGAATCCCTCGTAGTTGCGCATCATGAGCTGGCTGTCGATCTGGCGCATCGTCTCAAGGGCGACGCCGACGCTGATGAGCAGGGTGGTTCCGTAGAAAGGAAACTTATTGAGGTGCCAGAGCGCCATGAGAAGGCTCGGGAGGACTGCCACGGTGCCGAGGAAGAGCGCGCCAACAACGGTGACGCGACTCAGCAGGTGAGCGAAGTACTTCTCCGTCGGCGGACCCGGGCGGATGCCGGGAACGAAGCCACCCTGCTTCCGGATGATGTCCGCCTGCTGCACCGGGTCGAAGGCGATGTAGACGTAGAAGAACGTGAAGGCCACGATCAGCAGGAAGTAGATCCCGATGTAGACGAAGCTCGTGGGGGTCAACGAATGCGTGACAAATCGCTGGAACCAGGCCCATGGGATGACATTGCTCAGCAGGACCGGGATGTACAGAACTGAGGAGGCGAAGATAATCGGGATAACACCGGCCTGGTTGACCTTGAGCGGGATGTAGGTCGAACTCCCGCCATACATCTTGCGCCCCACCACTCGCTTGGCGAAGGTCACCGGGATGCGACGCTGACCTTGGTCCATGAAGACAATGAAGACCAGGAGCGCCAAGGAGACCAAGAGGATGGCGGTGAACTTGACGATCCCGCCCTCCGAGAGGATGGCCTTGCCACCAGCTGGAATTGATGCCACCACGTTGGCAAAGATCAGGATCGACATTCCCTGACCGATCCCCCGCTGCGTCACGAGCTCTGCGAGCCACATCACGAAGGCGGTACCGGCAGTAAGGCAGATAACCATGAAGATGCCGAGAGGAATGGTGAACTTCGGAATCAGGTCAATCGTGGTCCCGATCAGTGCTGCATCGTTGCCGTGGAAGGCGTAGATAAGGCCTGTCGCCTGCAAAAGGGCAAGCGCCACCGTGAGATAGCGAGTGGTCTGGGTGATCTTCTTCTGCCCGACGGCTCCCTGCTGGCGCCACTCCTCAAGCTTCGGGATGACCGTCGTGAGGAGCTGGATGATGATGGAACTCGTGATGTACGGCATCACGCCGAGTCCGAAGATGGCGAGGCGCGTGAGCGCACCACCCGAGAACAGGTTCAGGAAGCCGAGCACCCCACCAGCCCCAGCGCGCTCTTGGAGCAACTGGATCTGGTCATAGGAGACTCCCGGCACAGGAATGTTTGAGCCGAGTTGGTACAAACCAACGACGACCAAGGTGAAGATCACCTTGTTCCGAAGGTCCGGGACCCGGAAGATGTTCGCGAGCCGTGAAAGCACGATTGAGAACCTAGCGGTTCGTGTGGGCGTTGCCCTTGGCGGCCGGTCGAACGGCGAATGGCATTTCGACCTTCTCGAGAGAACCACCCGCTGCAGTGATGGCGGCCTCAGCTGAGGCGCTCCACGCATGAGCCTTAATCGAGATGGCCTTGGTCACCGAGCCGCGCCCAAGGATCTTGACGAAGTCGTGCTTCGACACCAATCCGTTGGCGACCAGGATCTCAGGAGTGACTTCCGTCAGACCGAGGTTGTCGAGGGCGTCGAGGTTCACAGGTGTGTACTCCACGCGGAATGGGTTGGTGAACCCCTTCAGCTTGGGGAGACGCTGCATCAACGGCAACTGTCCACCTTCGAATCCCGCAGGAATCTGGCCACGGGCCTTCTGGCCCTTGGTGCCTCGGCCGGCTGTCTTGCCGCCCTTTCCGGCGATGCCTCGTCCGACTCGGCGTCGAGCCTTCGTCGATCCGGGGTTTGGCGTTAGGTCGTGGAGCTTCACTTCGCTACCTCCTCCACCGTGATCAGGTGGGGTACGCGGGCGATCATGCCTCGGATTTCTGGGCGGTCCGGGAGGGTATTCTCCTGGCCGATGCCACGAAGGCCGAGGGCCCGAAGGGTGCCTCGGTGCTTCGGCTTGGTGCCGATGGCGGACTTGATTTGCGTGACCTTGAGGGTTCCGTCAGCCATGTCAGCCTTCCTCTGCGAACAAGGTGAGCGCCCGCTGGCGCTCACGGTAGGCACGAAGGACACCGGCCGGCACGCACTCTTCGGGGGTCTTGCCCCGAAGTGCAGCGATCTCCTCGGGACGACGAAGTCCTTTGAGGCCAGCGATGGTGGCGTGAGCCACGTTGATGCCATTCGATGATCCAAGGGACTTCGCCAGGATGTCGCGGATACCTGCCATCTCGAGGATCGCACGGACCGCTCCACCGGCGATGACACCGGTACCAGGCGAGGCAGGCTTGAGCAGCACACGGCCGGCACCGGCCTCTCCAAGGATCTGGTGGGTGATGGTGGTTCCGGCGAGCGGAACATCGAACAGGTTCTTGCGAGCCTCTTCGATCCCCTTCTGCACAGCCAGGCCAGCTTCCTTGGCCTTGCCGTAACCCAGACCAACCTTGCCGTTGCCATCACCGATGACCATGAGGGCGGCGAAGCTGAAGCGACGACCACCCTTGACGACCTTGGCCACGCGGTTGACGTTGATCGTCCGCTCTTCATACTGCGTGATGTCAACCATCTAGAACTCCAGTCCTTCGGCGCGCAGGGCATCTGCCAGCGCTGCGACTCGGCCGTGGTAGCCGAAGCCACCTCGGTCGAACACGATCGTCGTAATTCCGGCTTCCTTGGCCCGGCCAGCGAGCAGGGTGCCGATCTTGGCAGCGGCTTCGATGTTCGAGCCGGGCTCCGAAAAGCCCTTCTCGGTCGACGATGCAGCGGCGAGCGTCCGGCCCGTCGTGTCGTCGATGATCTGGACGCTGATGTGCTTGTTGGTCCGTGAGACTGCGGCACGCGGCCTCTCGGTGGTCCCCGTCACACTCAGGCGGACTCGACGGTGGCGACGGATCCTCAACTCTCGTGTCGTTCGCTTCGACATGGCTACTTCGCTGCCTTTCCGGCCTTGCGCATGACGCGTTCGCCGGCGTAGCGCACACCCTTGCCCTTGTAGGGCTCGGGCTTGCGGATCTTGCGGATGTTGGCGGCAACCTGACCGACCTTCTCCTTGTCGGTGCCCTTGACGACGATCTTTGTCGGCGAGGGAACCTCGAAGGTAACCCCATCGGGGGCATCGAAGTTCACGGTGTGGCTGAAGCCGAGGGAGAGCTCAAGTGAGCCTGGCCCCTTGGCGATGCATCGATACCCCACGCCCACGATCTCAAGCTCCTTGGTGAAGCCGTCGGTCACGCCGAGGACCATGTTGGCCACGAGGGTCCGAGTAAGTCCGTGGAGCGAGCGGCTGTCGCGCTCGTCGTCAGGACGCTCCACCACGAGGGTGTCGCCGTCTTGACGAATGGAGATGACGGAGGGAACGGTGCGCTCAAGGGTCCCCTGGGGTCCCTTGACCGTCACGATCTCACCAGTGATGTCAATCGTGACCGAACTCGGCACGGTGATGGGGGCACGTCCAATACGGGACATCTAGGCCACCCTCCTTCCTCGAATGAGTGCGCTACCAGACATGGCAGAGAACTTCGCCACCGAGGTGGCGCTTGCGGGCTTCACGGTCGGTCATAAGACCAGCCGAGGTGGACAGAACGGCCACGCCGAAACCGCCGAGAACACGGGGGATCTCGTCAGCTCGTGCGTAAATCCGAAGACCAGGCTTCGAGACGCGCTTGAGGCCAGCAATGGTCGCGTGGCGCTCGGCGTCGTACTTCAGCGTGATCGTCAGGGCAGTCCCTGGACGAGTCTCGTGGGGCTTCATCTCGAAACTCGCGATGTAGCCCTCACGCTCGAGGATCTTGGCCAGCGATTCCTTCAGCTTTGATCCCGGCATCGTCACCGCGTCGTGCTGGGCCTTGTTGGCATTCCTGATTCGCGTGAGCATGTCCGCGATTGGGTCAGTCATTGTCATCGGTCGACCTCCCTACCAACTCGCCTTGGTCACGCCGGGGATTTCCCCTGCGTGGACCATCTGACGGAGACAGATTCGGCAAAGGCCGAACTTCCGGTACACCGACTTTGGTCGGCCGCAACGCTGGCAGCGGGTGTAGGCGCGCACCTTGAACTTCGGTGTGGCCTGCTGCTTGAGGATGAGTGCTTTCTTCGCCATAATTAGCGGTTCTCCTGCTTGAACGGGAATCCGAACGCCCTGAGGAACGCCCGACCTTCGTCGTCGGTCCTTGCGGTCGTCACGATGGTGATGTCCATGCCTCGCGGGGCATCGATCTTGTCGTAGTCGAGCTCGGGGAAGATGAGCTGTTCCGTGACACCAAAGGTGTAGTTGCCACGGCCGTCGAACGACTTCGGGTTGAGCCCTCGGAAGTCACGGATCCGAGGAATGGCCAGACTGATCAGCCGGTCCAGGAACTCCCAGGAACGGTCTCCCCGGAGCGTCACCTTGACTCCGATGGGCTGACCCTCTCGGAGCTTGAAGTTGGCGATCGACTGACGCGCCCTGGTGATGGCTGGCTTCTGGCCCGTGATCGCCTCAAGGTCACGCTGGGCGCCCTCGAGCAGCGACTGCTGCTGCGTTGCCTTACCGACGCCGCAGTTGATCACGATCTTGACGAGGCGAGGCACCTCCATGATGTTGCCCAGCTCAAGGTCTTCCTTGATCTGGCCACGGAGCTGCTCGTTGTAGCGCTCCTTGAGCCTCGGGAAAGTCGTCGTGCTCACAGGTCTGCCCCACACTTCCTACAGACACGAACCTTCGTGTCGCCTTCCACCTTCATACCGGCCCGGGTGGGGCCGTCACATGCCTTGCACCACAGCGAAACCGACGAGACGGGCATCGGCACAAACTTGTCGATGATGCCGGCCTGCATGGTCTGGCCCTGCTGCTTGACGTGGCGCTTGGCGATGTTGGCGCCAGCGACCTCGACCTTGTTGACGCTCGGGAGCGCCCGGATCACTTCGCCGCGGTGTCCGGCCCACTTGCCGACACGGACGACGACCTCGTCACCCTTCTTGATACGCATCAGAGCACCTCCGGGGCCAGCGAGACGATCCGCATGAACTTCTTGTCTCGCAACTCACGGCCCACGGGTCCGAAGATTCGGGTTCCACGTGGCTGGAGCTGGTCGTTGATGAGAACTGCGGCGTTCTCATCGAAGCGGATGTAGCTGCCGTCGGGACGACGACGCTCCTTCTTGGTGCGAACGACGACGCAGCGAACAACGTCTCCACGCTTGACGGCGGCGCCTGGGATGGCGTCCTTGACCGTGGCGATGAACACGTCACCGATCGAGGCGTACCGGCGGCGAGATCCACCGAGGACCCGAATGCACAGCACTTCTTTGGCGCCTGAGTTGTCGGCAACCTTGAGTCGTGACTCCTGCTGAATCATCGGGCACGCTCCAGGATCTCAACGAGCCTCCAACGCTTGAGCTTCGACAGCGGCCGAGTCTCGACAACGCGAACACGGTCGCCAATCTTGGCGTCGTTGTTAGCGTCGTGGGCGTAGAGCTTCTTGGTCCGCTGCACGGTCTTGCCGTACTTCGGGTGCCGGACACGCTCGACCACGGCAACGACGAGGGTGTTGTCCATCTTGTCGGACACCACGACCCCCTCGCGGACCTTGCGCTGGGAGCGCTCGGCGGTCATCTCAGTTACTTCGGCCGTCATCGGGCCTCACCTCCATTGCTCGCCAAGGCCTCTGCCTGGACGATTTCGCGCTCACGCAGAACCGTCAGCACTCGCGCGATGTCTTTGCGGACCTCGCCCATGCGGGCGGTGTTGTCCAACTGGCCGGTGGCCAGCTGGAAACGCAGGTTGAACAGTTCGCGACGTGCCTCAGCGAGGCGGTCGACGAGCTCATCGTCACTCAGCGATGTGATTTCAACGATCTTGGTGCTCACAGCTGGACCTCCGGGGTGCCGTGGGTGCCAGGACGAACCACGAAGCGAGCCTTGATCGGCAGCTTCTGAATGGCACGGTCCATGGCCGCCTTGGCCAGCGTCTGGTCGACGCCAGCGAGTTCGAACATGATGCGACCAGGCTTGACGATGGCCACCCAGTGCTCTGGGTTGCCCTTGCCCGATCCCATGCGGGTTTCGGCAGGCTTCTGGGTCACCGGCTTGTCCGGGAACACTCGGATCCACACCTTGCCTCCACGCTTCACGTGGCGGGTCATGGCGATACGAGCGGCTTCGATCTGGCGAGCGGTGATCCAACCGGGCTCAAGAGCCTGGATCCCAAAGTCACCGAAGGTCACTTCCGTTCCACCCTTGGCGTTCCCACTCATACGCCCACGGTTTTGCTTGCGGTGGCGAACTCGACGCGGCATCAGCATGGTCAGTCCACCTCCTTCTTGAAGTGAGGAGCCTCGTGGTGCTCGTGCAGGGTGCGACGCTCGATCTCTTCTTCCTCAGTCAACCGGCGCTCGAGTTCATCGGGCTCGGCCGGAGCGGCGACGAGGTCGGCGACTTCCGGCTCGGCGGCGACGGTCTCTTCGACGACGTCCTCAGGAGCGACGGCACCGGGCTCCGGCATGTCTTCCTTGCGACGTCCACCACCAGCAGTGACCAGACGACGAGGGCCTGATGCCGCCTCAGCGACCGGTGCTCCAACCTGACCAGGGGTCTCGCCCACTGCCATGGCGGCCTCACGGGTGATCTTGTCCTCGACCGAGACCTTGTAGGGGAGAATGTCGCCCTTGTAGATCCAGACCTTGACACCGACGCGGCCGGTGGCGGTCTTGGCCTCACGGAAGCCGTAGTCGATGTCGGCTCGGAGCGTGTGCAGCGGCACTCGACCCTCGCGGTACTGCTCCTTACGGCTCATCTCAGCGCCGCCGAGACGACCTGAGCACTGCACCTTGATGCCAAGCGCCCCAGCCTTCTGAACGGTCTGGATGGCACGCTTCATCGCACGGCGGAACGCCACTCGACGAACGAGCTGGTCGCAGATCCCCTGGGCAATCAGTGCAGCGTCAAGCTCCGGCTGCTTGATCTCTTGGATGTTGAGTTGGATCCGGTTCTGAAGTCCCGTGATCTCCTCGATCTTCTTCTTCAGGCGATCAGCCTCGGCGCCACGACGACCGATGACGATTCCCGGACGTGCAGTGTGGATGTCCACCCTGACTCGGTCACGGGTCCGCTCAATCTCGATCCTGCTCACTGCAGCGGTTTCAAGCTGCGTGGTCAGGAAGTCGCGGATCTTCCAATCCTCGATTACGAACTCCTTGTAGTTCTTCTCCTCGAACCAGCGCGACTTCCAGTCGGTGGTTATGCCGAGGCGGAAGCCGTAGGGATTTACCTTCTGGCCCATCAGACGCCCTTCTCTTCGGTCTCTGCGTCCTCGGCGGGAGCGGCCTCGTCGGTCGCCTCCTCGGAGTTCACTTCGGTCTCGATCTCTGTCTCGGTGGTCGACTCAGCAACGACGGCGTCATCGACGCCTTCGGTCTCGACGACGTCGGTCTCGGTCGCCTCAGCGGCCTCGGCCTCCGCTGCTGCGGCTGCCTCGATCTCTGCTTCACGGGCTGCATCCCTGCGACGGCTGCGACCCTGCTGGTCGGCGCGTCCACGTGAGGCGGCAACTCGATTCGAGCGCTGGGCTCCTGAGGCGGCACGAGCGGCGATGCGCTGCTCAAGACGTGCGTCCTCCATGCGGGCGACGATCACGGTGATGTGACACGTCCGCTTCCGGATGCGAGTGGCGCGCCCTCGGGCACGAGGCCGCCAGCGCTTCATGGTCGGACCCTCGTCAGCGAAGGCTGCGGCCACGAAGAGGTCCTCGGCGGCCAACTGATCGTTGTGAACGGCGTTGGCGACGGCGGAGGCAAGCACCTTGCCGATCACCTGAGCTGCTTCACGAGGAGTGTTGGCCAGGATCTCAGAGGCCTTGACGACGTCCTCGCCGCGAATCAGGTCAAGCACCAAGCGGGCCTTGGAAGCTGACATGTGGAAGTGACGCAGGACAGCCTTGGTCCCGGGCCGCTCATTGGTCTTCGCCCCGGTCATCGACGGCCCACCTTCTCCTGACCGGCGTGATACCGGAATGTACGGGTTGGTGCGAATTCGCCGAGCTTGTGGCCCACCATCGACTCGGTCACGAAGACCGGGACGTGGCGACGGCCGTCGTGCACAGCGATTGTGTGGCCGACCATGTCGGGAATGATGGTGCTGCGACGCGACCAGGTCTTGATGACCTTCTTCTCGTTGGCCGCGTTGAGGACATCGACCTTCTTGAGAAGGTGGTCGTCGACGAATGGGCCCTTCTTCAGGCTCCTGGGCATAACGGTTCTCCCTAGCGCCTTGAACCGCGGGTGCGGCGACGGCGGACGATGAGCTTGTCTGATTCTTTGTTTCCGGAACGGGTACGACCTTCTGGCTTTCCCCACGGCGAGACCGGGTGGCGTCCACCAGAGGTCTTGCCTTCTCCACCACCGAGCGGGTGGTCGACCGGGTTCATAGCCACACCACGGGTCTGCGGGCGCTTGCCCTTCCAGCGGTTTCGACCGGCCTTCCCGATCTTGATGAGCTCGAATTCAGCATTGCCAACCACCCCGAGGGTGGCACGGCAGTCGATCGGCACCCGGCGCATTTCGGTCGAGGGGAGCCGGAGCGTTGCGAAGCCGCCATCCTTGGCGACGAGCTGCACGCTCATACCTGCGCCACGACCAATCTTGCCGCCGCCACCGGGACGGAGCTCGACGTTGTGGACCACTGAACCGGTCGGGATGTAGCGCATCGGGAGGCAGTTGCCCGTCCTGATGTCAGCGCCCTGGCCGTTCTGGAGCTTGTCGCCCACCTTGAGACCGGCTGGCGCCAAGATGTAGCGCTTCTCGCCGTCGTGGTAGTTGAGCAGGGCGATACGGGCGTTGCGGTTCGGGTCGTACTCAATCGAGGCGACCGTGGCCGGGATACCGTCCTTGGCGCGCTTGAAGTCGATGATCCGGTACTGCTGCTTGTGACCACCACCGCGGTGACGGGAGGTCTTGCGGCCATGGGCGTTACGGCCTCCGGACTTCGGCTTCGGAACGACCAGGGACTTCTCCGGAGTGGTCCGGGTGATCTCTGAGAAGTCCGAGACGGTCTGGAACCGACGACCCGGGCTGGTGGGCTTACGTGAACGAAGTGCCATCGTGCGTCTCTCTAGCTCTCGAAGAGGTCGATCGTGTCGCCGGCTTGCAGCGTCACGAAGGCACGCTTCGTGTCGGGGCGGGACCCGAGGGTATTGGTCCGGCGGTTGCGGGTTGCCTTGCCCTTGCGGTTCAAGGTATTGACGTTGGTCACCTTGACCCCGAAGGCCTGCTCGACGGCGTGACGCACGTCGATCTTGGTGGCCGACTTGTCGACGATGAAGACGTAGGTACCCGCATCCATGAGGGCATAGGTCTTCTCCGAAACGACAGGTCGGACGAGAACTGACATCGGGTCACGCATCAGGCAACCTCCTCACTTGTCGTCGGGGTCGACGTGGGAAGGGTCTCATCAGTGAAGAGAACCCAGTCGGCCCGAATGATGTCGTAGGCGTTGAGCTCCGCAGCGGCGACCGTCGTCACCATCTGCAGGTTGCGGAAGCTGCGACGAGCGGCGATGTCATCGCGTCCCAGCACCACCAAGATCCGACCCTCAAGTCCGAGGGCGGTCATGGCTGCGATGGCGTCCTTGGTCTTGGGTGTATCCCATCCGAAGGAGTCCACCAGAGCAATGCGGCTCTCGGAGGCCCGGTCGGACAGTGCCGAACGGAGGGCAAGACGGATCATTTTCTTGGGGGTCTTCTGGGCGTAGCTCCGAGGCTTCGGCCCGAGGGCGACACCACCACCAACCTGGTTGGGAGACCGCGACGAACCCTGACGGGCACGACCGGTTCCCTTCTGAGCGAAGGGCTTCGCTCCACCACCGCGGACCTCGGCCCGGGTCTTGGTCGACTGGGTGCCACTGCGTGCAGCAGCGAGCTGGGCGGTGATCACCTGGTGAAGCACCGACACGTTCGGCTCGATACCAAAGAGCTCTCCGTCGAGCTCGACGGTTCCGAGGACCTTGCCGGTGAGGTCACGGCGCTCCACGGTGCGGATCTGAGGAGCCGGACGGTCCTTCTTGACGGGGCCCCGAAGGGTCATGGTCTCGCTCACTTGGCACCTCCACCATTCGAGGTGGGCACCTTGACCGAGTTCCGCAGGACGACAACGCCGCCACGGGACCCGGGAACAGCACCCTTGACGAGAACCAACTGGCGCTCGACGTCAACACCGACGATCGTGAGGTTCGTGGTCGTCACACGCTGGCCACCCATGCGGCCGGCCATACGGGTTCCCTTGAACACTCGTCCCGGGGTCGCACAGCCACCGATCGAGCCGGGGGCCCGGTGGTGCTTGTGGTTACCGTGGCTCGCGCCCTGGCCCTTGAAGTTGTGACGCTTCATCCCACCGGCAAATCCCTTTCCCTTCGAGACAGCGATGGCGTCGATGCGCTCGCCCTTCTCGAACAGGTCAGCCGTGATCTCTTGGCCCACGACGTAGTCGCCCACGTCCTCGAGCCGGAGCTCCACGAGCTTGGTGCCTGCCTCGACGCCTGCGGCCTCGAAGTGGCCCGCCTCAGGGCGGTTCAGTGAGTTTGCCCTGCGGGTACCCCAAGTGACCTGGAGTGCCGAGTAGCCGTCATTCTCTGGCGTCTTGACCTGCACAACCCTGACAGGAGAGACCTTGACAACCGTCACCGGAATGGCTCGGTTCTCTTCGTCCCATACCTGGGTCATGCCGACCTTCTCGCCGACGATCGCCTTCGTTGCCACGCTGCAACCTTCCTCAACGGGTGCCGACTCATGCCGACACGCCAACGCTCCGCTCGGGAAACCCCCGAGCGGAGCGCTCGACTGTTTCGGTCCGATGTCCCTGCCGAGGCAGGCTGTCGGACACATCTGCTGTGTGGCTCCTGATTACTCAGGAACCAAGACCCCACCGCTTGTGAAGCGGGGTCTTCACCCTAGACCATGCGACCCATAGAACGCCAGACGGCGCCGAGAAGTCTCATGATGCTTGAGTTACTGAATCTTGATCTCAATGTCTACGCCAGCCGGAAGGTCGAGACGCTGAAGCGAATCAACCGTCTTGGGCGTGTGCTCGATGATGTCGACGAGTCGCTTGTGCACGCGCATCTCAAAGTGCTCTCTCGAGTCCTTGTACTTGTGCGGCGAGCGAATCACCGTGTAACGGTGCTTCTCGGTCGGCAGCGGGACCGGACCCTGGACCTTCGCCTGTGTGCGAAGGACCGTCTGAACGATCTTCTCCGTCGACTGGTCGAGGATCTCGTGATCGTAGGCCTTGAGCCGGATGCGGATCTTGTTGGCCATGGTGGTCAGTCCCTTCCTGGGGATCGAGTCAACTACTTGAGGATCTTGACGACTCGACCAGCGCCGACCGTCCGTCCACCCTCACGGATGGCGAAGCGGAGGCCCTCGTCCATGGCGATGGGCTTGCCCAGCTCCACGGTCATCTCGGTGTTGTCACCGGGCATCACCATCTCGGTGCCCTCAGGCAGCGCGATCGAGCCGGTCACGTCCGTGGTACGGAAGTAGAACTGCGGCCGGTAGTTGGAGAAGAACGGCTTGTGACGTCCACCCTCTTCCTTGGTGAGCACGTAGACGTTCGCCTCGAAGTTGGTGTGGGGAGTGATCGAACCCGGCTTGCAGAGAACCTGCCCGCGCTCGACTTCTTCCTTCTTCGTGCCACGAAGCAGGGCGCCAATGTTGTCACCGGCTTGACCCTGGTCGAGGAGCTTGCGGAACATCTCAACGCCAGTCACCGTCGTCTTCTGGGTGTCACGAAGTCCGACGATCTCGATCTCGTCACCGACGTTCACGATGCCCTGCTCGACCTTGCCGGTCACCACAGTGCCACGACCGGTGATGGACATGACGTCCTCAACGGGCATGAGGAACGGCTTGGCGATGTCACGCTCAGGCTCAGGGATGTAGCTGTCGACAGCGTCCATGAGCTCAAGGATCTTGGCGGCGTACTCAGCGTCGCCCTCAAGGGCCTTGAGTGCCGAGACGCGAATGATGGGGGTGTCGTCACCGGGGAACTCGTACTCGTCGAGCAGCTCGCGGACTTCCATCTCGACGAGGTCGAGGAGCTCTTCGTCGTCGACCATGTCAGCCTTGTTCAGGGCGACCACGATGTAGGGAACGCCGACTTGGCGGGCGAGCAGCACGTGCTCACGCGTCTGGGGCATCGGGCCATCGGCGGCCGAAACCACGAGGATGGCACCATCGACCTGGGCGGCGCCGGTGATCATGTTCTTGATGTAGTCGGCGTGGCCTGGCATGTCGACGTGGGCGTAGTGGCGGTTGGCGGTCTCGTACTCGACGTGTGCGATCGAGATCGTGATACCACGCTGACGCTCTTCAGGCGCCTTGTCGATCATGTCGAATGGCGTGAACTCGGTGCCCGGGTTCGCGTCCGACAGAACCTTGGTGATAGCGGCCGTCAGGGTTGTCTTGCCGTGGTCGATGTGACCCATGGTGCCGACGTTGACGTGGGGCTTGTTTCGCTCGAACTTCTGCTTGGCCATGATGGGGGACCTTTCCCTGGTTTCGGGCGGTACCCCCTCGGGCCCGCCGTAGTTGTTCTTTTCGTGTTGTCTTGCTTGCTCCCCCTCCCCTTGCGGGCCTCCTGCGGCCAGGGCCACAGTGAAACTGCTCAGGTGGGGGTGTTCTTCGAGCCGGTCTGTCCGACTCCCCTACTCTCCGGTGGCCCTTGCGATGATCTCCTTGGAGACTGCTTCAGGCACTTCGTTGTAGGCATGGAACTGCATCGAGTACGTCGCTCGACCCTGCGTCCTTGAACGCAGGTCTGTAGCGTAGCCGAACATGTCGGCCAAGGGAACCTGAGCTCGAATGACCTGGGCGTTGCCTCGCTGATCCATACCCTCGACGCGTCCACGACGAGACGAGAGGTCACCGATCACGTCGCCCATGTAGTCCTCTGGGGTCACAACCTCGACGGCCATGACAGGCTCAAGCAGCACTGGCCGAGCGGCCCTCGCTGCCTTCTTGATGGCCAGTGATCCGGCGATCTTGAACGCCATTTCTGAGGAGTCCACGTCGTGGTAGGAGCCATAGGTCAAGGTGACCCGAACGTCGACCACCTGGTAACCGGCGAGGACACCGGAGGTCAGCGCCTCCTGGATCCCAGCATCGATCGAGGAGATGTACTCCTTGGGAATGACACCACCAGTGATGGCATCGACGAACTCGTAGCCGCCGCCGGGCCCGGTGGGCTCGAGGGAGATGACCACGTGCCCGTACTGACCCTTACCACCGGTCTGGCGGACGTACTTCTCTTCGATCTTCTCGACCTTGTTGCGAACCGTCTCGCGATAGGCCACCTGGGGCTTCCCCACGTTGGCGTCCACGCTGAACTCCCGAAGCATGCGGTCGACGAGAACCTCGAGGTGCAACTCGCCCATGCCGGAGATCACCGTCTGGTTGGTCTCCTCATCGGTACGGACACGGAAGGTCGGGTCCTCCTCGGACAAGGCGTAGAGCGCCTTTCCGAGCTTGTCCTGGTCAGCCTTGGTCTTGGGCTCGACGGCGACGTGGATGACGGGCTCGGGGAACTCAAGTGCTTCGAGAACGATCTGGTGGTCCGGGTCCGAGAGGGTGTCTCCCGTGGTCGTCTGCTTGAGGCCGACGCCGGCACAGATGTCACCGGTGCGGACCACGTCGAGGTCCTCACGGCTGTTGGCGTGCATCTGGAGAAGGCGGCCAATCCGCTCTTTCTTACCTTTGGTGGTGTTGGTGACGGTGCCACCCTTTTCAAGGGTTCCCGAGTACACACGGAGGTAGGTGAGCTTGCCGACGTAGGGGTCGGTCATGATCTTGAACGCCAGCGCCGAGAACGGAGCGTCGTCGGAGACCTCTCGGGTCAGCTCGTCGTCCTTGTTGGGCTTCGTTCCCACCGTGGGCGGGAGGTCAAGCGGCGAGGGCAGGAAGTCGACGACCGCGTCAAGCATGGGTTGGACACCCTTGTTCTTGAAGGCGGTACCGCAGAGGATCGGGACAATGTCCACGGCGAGGGTTCCCGTCCGCAGCGCACGCTTCATGTCCTCGATGGTGATCTCCTCATCGTTGAGGTACTTCTCAAGGAGGACATCATCGACGTTCGACAGGACCTCAAACAGCTCCTGGCGAGCTTCGGCGACCTGGTCGACCATGTCGTCGGGGATCGGGCGCTCATCGAAGTCCTCGCCCATGCCCTCTTCCCAAATCAGCGCACGGTTCCCCACGAGGTCGATGACCCCGAGGAAGTCGGACTCTGCGCCGATGGGCAGCTGGATGACGGCAGTGACACAGTCGAGGCGGTCCTTGATCATCTCGACGCAGCGGTAGAAGTCGGCGCCGACACGGTCCATCTTGTTGACGAAGCACATACGAGGCACGTCGTACTTGTTGGCCTGGCGCCAGACCGTCTCGGTCTGGGGCTCAACGCCGGCGACCGCATCAAACACCGCGACTGCTCCGTCGAGAACCCGAAGGCTCCGCTCAACCTCAACCGTGAAGTCAACGTGTCCTGGGGTGTCGATGATGTTGATGGTGTGATCGTTCCACTGACATGTGGTGGCAGCCGACGTGATCGTGATGCCACGCTCTTGCTCCTGGACCATCCAGTCCATGGTGGCCGCACCCTCGTGGACCTCACCGATCTTGTAGTTCCGGCCCGTGTAGTACAGGATCCGCTCGGTGGTGGTGGTCTTACCGGCATCGATGTGGGCCATGATGCCGATGTTTCGGGTGCGCTCCAGCGGAGTTGCGCGGGGAGGAAGGGCGTCTGCCATCAATCAAGCCTTTTGAATGGAAGTGTCAGGGGTGGAAACGAATTGCTCGCCGACTACCAGCGGTAGTGAGCGAATGCCTTGTTGGACTCGGCCATCTTGTGGAGGTCCTCACGGCGCTTCACTGCCGCGCCGACGCCGTTCGAGGCATCGAGGATCTCGTTGGCGAGACGCTCAGCCATGGTCTTCTCACGACGTGATCGTGAGTAGCCCACGAGCCAACGGATCGCCAGGGTGGTGGCACGGCGAGGGCGAACCTCGACGGGGACCTGATAGGTGGCGCCACCGACTCGGCGGCTGCGGACCTCAAGCTCAGGCCGAACGTTCTCGACGGCACGCTTCAGGACGGCGACCGGGTCAGACTCGGTGCGCTCCTTGACGGTGTCGAGGGCGGTGTAGACGATGCGCTCGGCGACTGTCCGCTTGCCCCGGGACAGGACCTTGTTGGTCACCTGGGTGACAAGGACCGACCGATAGACAGGGTCAGGGGCGAGGTCACGACGAGGTGCAGGACCGTTACGGGGCATATCAGGACTCCTTCTTGGCGCCGTAGCGGCTTCGTGCCTGTGCGCGCTCACGCACACCAGATGTGTCGAGGGCTCCGCGAATTACCTTGTAGCGGACACCGGGCAGGTCCTTCACACGACCGCCTCGGACGAGGACAATGGAGTGCTCCTGGAGGTTGTGGCCAACGCCGGGGATGTAGGCGGTGATCTCAACGCCACTGGTCAGCCGCACACGGGCAACCTTCCGCAGAGCGGAGTTCGGCTTCTTCGGCGTCGTGGTGTACACACGCGTGCAAACCCCTCGGCGCTGGGGCGCGCCCTTCAGGGCTGGCGTCTTCGACTTGGTGGTCTTGGCCTGCCTGCCCTTTCGGACCAGCTGCTCAATGGTGGGCACGCGTTACCTCGTGAACTCTCTGTAGGTGAACTCTTGAATGAAAGAGACTTGCTGCTGCTCGACGAACGATGTCCGTCTCGCGACGCAGGGTCTCCGATACTAGGTCGTTTGTCGACTGTTCGTCCAGACGGGCTGGCGGGGAAAGCCCCGCCAGCACATCTGGCACTAAATGAATCAGGCTTCGCGAGCCCCCGGGTCAATTGATCCCTCGTCGACCGTCGGCGCCTCGCCAGTCCAGGTAGCAGACAGGCTGAGACTCTCGTCAGGGGTGTCGTCGAATCCTTCGAGGAGCCATGAAGCGAGGTCGTCATCTTCTTGGCCATAGGCCATGATCGGCTCCGCATCGGGGATGTCGAGGCGGATCGAACGGTAGTCCTCGGTTCCCGAACCTGCCGGGATGAGCTTGCCGATGATGATGTTCTCCTTGAGGCCGTAGAGGAAGTCGGACTTGCCCTCGATGGCGGCCTCGGTGAGGACTCGGGTGGTCTCTTGGAACGATGCCGCGGAGAGCCAGCTCTCGGTGGCCAGCGACGCCTTGGTGATTCCCATCAGTTCGACGCGTGCCTCGGCCGGGCGCTTGCCCTCAGCCACGAGCTCGCGGTTCACTTCGGTGTACACCTGGGCATCGATCTGCTGGCCAGGGAGGAACGGTGCATCGCCGGGCTCTGCGACGTTGACCCGCCGCAGCATCTGGCGGATGATCAACTCGATGTGCTTGTCATGGATCGACACGCCCTGGTCACGGTAGACCTTCTGGACCTCTTCGACGAGATACTGCTGCGTCTCGCGGACGCCCTTGACTTCGAGGAGCTCCTTGGGGTCCTTGGGACCTTCGACCAGTGCGTCGCCTGCGGCGACCTCCTGGCCATCGCTGACCTCAAGGTGCATCCGGAGGGTGACCGTGTTGATCTGCTCGGTCCCGTCTTCGGCAACCACCGTGATGGTCCGGCCGCTTTCCTCTTCCTCAACCCGGACAACGCCCGAGTGGTGAGAGAGGATTGCTGCGCCCTTCGGCGTGCGAGCTTCGAAGAGCTCGACGACGCGGGGCAGGCCGTGGGTGATGTCCGAACCAGCCACACCACCGGCGTGGAAGGTTCGCATGGTGAGTTGCGTCCCGGGCTCTCCGATGGACTGCGCAGCGATCACACCGACCGCCTCGCCGATCTCGATGAGGTTTCCCGTGGCGAGTGACTGTCCGTAACAGGCAACGCAGATGCCCTGCGAGGCCTCACACGTGAGTGTTGATCGGACGCGGATGCGGTCGATTGCCTCGTCGTCGCGGATGGCATTGACCTGCTCGTCGTCAAGCATGACCCCAGAGGGGATCTTGGTCTTGTCCGAGAGGATGACGTCGTCAACCATGACACGGCCATAGGCGCGAGTCTCGACGTAGGAGCGCTTCCCGGGGGTGTCCGGGATGATCTCCTCGATCCAGATGCCACGCGTCGTGCCACAGTCAGGCTGGCGGATGATCAGCTCCTGGGCCACGTCGACGAGTCGACGAGTCAGGTAACCAGAGTCAGCAGTACGAAGGGCCGTGTCGGCCAGTCCCTTTCGGGCACCGTGGGTCGAGATGAAGTACTCGAGAACGCTGAGTCCCTCACGGAAGCTCGACTTGATCGGCCTCGGGATCATCTCACCACGTGGGTTCGAGACGAGTCCCTTCATTCCGGCGATCTGACGAATCTGCTGTGAGTTACCACGGGCTCCGGAGTCGACCATGGTGTCAAGCGGGTTGAACTTGATCGCCGACAGGGCCTTCTCCATGGCCTTTCCGACCTCGGAGTTAGCGGACGTCCAGATTTCGACTTCCTTCTGGCGACGCTCGTCGTCAGTGATGATGCCCCGCTTGTACTGGGTCTCGGCCTTCTCGGCTTCCTTTTCGTAACGGTCCAGAATCGCCTGCTTCTCGGGCGGGGTTTGGACGTCGTTGATCGAAATGGTGAGCCCGGACTTCGACGCGAAGCGGAAACCCATCGCCTTGATCCGGTCGAGGCTGGCAGCCACTTCCTGGCGACTCCATCCGGCGCTGAGATCCTCGACGACCGTGACGATCGGCGTGGTCTTCTTCGAGATGAGGTCGTTGATGAACGGGAAGCCAGAAGGCAGGCCCTCGTTGAAGAGGGTCCGTCCGGCGGTGGTCTCGATTGAGAGCCGTCCGTTCTCGTCAGCTTCGATCCCTGCAGCCTCGAGTCGGCCGGCCAGCGTCGAGCCAGCCTCCGGTCGCAGCTGGATCTTGGCGTGGAGGGCGATGTCACCAGCGTCAAGCGCCGCTTCGATCTCGAAGGTGCGGCGGAAGACTCGTCCTTCGCCCTTCTGTCCTTCCTCAAGCAGGCTGAGGTAATAGACACCGAAGACCATGTCCTGCGAAGGAACGGTGATCGGGCGACCGGTTGCCGGCGACAGGATGTTGTTGGCGCTCAGCATCAAGATGCGTGCCTCGGCCTGAGCCTCAGCAGAGAGCGGAAGGTGAACAGCCATCTGGTCACCGTCGAAGTCGGCGTTGAACGCCGTGCACACGAGCGGGTGGACCTGAATGGCCTTGCCTTCAACCAGCTGTGGCTCGAATGCCTGGATTCCGAGTCGGTGCAGCGTTGGGGCACGGTTCAACAGAACCGGGTGCTCCTTAATGACGTCCTCAAGGACATCCCACACCTGCGGCTTACGACGCTCGACCATGCGCTTGGCAGACTTGATGTTCTGCGCCAGCTCCTTGTCAACGAGCCGCTTCATGACGAAGGGCTTGAAGAGCTCAAGAGCCATCAACTTCGGCAGACCACACTGGTGCAGCAGCAGGTTCGGGCCGACCACGATGACCGAACGGCCTGAGTAGTCGACTCGCTTGCCGAGCAGGTTCTGACGGAATCGTCCCTGCTTGCCCTTGAGCATGTCGGAGAGCGACTTGAGCGGACGGTTGCCAGGTCCGGTGACCGGACGTCCACGACGGCCGTTGTCAAACAAGGCGTCGACTGCCTCTTGAAGCATCCGCTTCTCGTTGTTCACGATGATCTCGGGTGCACCGAGGTCGAGAAGCCGCTTGAGGCGGTTGTTCCGGTTGATGACGCGTCGGTAGAGGTCGTTGAGGTCGGAGGTGGCGAATCGCCCACCATCGAGCTGGACCATCGGACGGAGGTCCGGCGGGATCACCGGCACGGCGCCGAGGATCATCGCTGCCGGGTCATTGATCCGGCGCCCGTTGGCGTCACGGCGGTTGAAGGCCGAGACAATCTTGAGGCGCTTGATCGCCTTCTGGCGGCGCTGCGCCGACAGTGGCTTCCGGCCGTCAGCAGCTTCGACCTGCTCGCGGAGCTTGATCTCTTCCTCGTCAAGGTCGATGCGCTGGATCAGGGCGGTGATCGTCTCGGCGCCCATGCCACCTTCGAAGTAGTCCTCGTAGCGGATACGCATCTCGCGCCAGAGCATCTCGTCTTCGATGATCTTGCGGCTGTGAAGACCCTCGAACTCCTTCAGGGCTCGATTCGCGAAGTCGATCTCCTCGTCCGCACGCTCGCGGATGGCGGTGATCTCCTTGTCGCCGAGGCGCTGACGAGCCTTGATCTCAGCGTCGCGAGCTCCGTCCTTCTCCATCGCCTGAATCTCGGTCTCGAGGACCTTGAACTTGCGGTCGACGTCGAGGTCGCGACGCTTCTCGATCTCGCCGACTTCTTCGCGCAGCTCAGCCTGAAGCTCAGGCAGATCTTGGTGACGCTTGTCCTCGTCAACCCACGTGACCAGGTTGGCAGCGAAGTAGATGACCTTCTCAAGCTGCTTGGCCTTGAGCTCCTCGCGGGGCTCAGTTCCCATCAAGAGGTAGGCGAGCCACGAACGGGTCCCACGGAGGTACCAGATGTGGACGACGTCAGCAGCCAGCTCGATGTGGCCCATCCGCTCGCGGCGGACCTTGGACCGAGTGACCTCGACCCCACAGCGCTCACAGATGATGCCCTTGAATCGCACCCGCTTGTACTTGCCGCAGTAGCACTCCCAGTCCTTGGTCGGACCGAAGATCTTCTCGCAGAACAGGCCGTCCTTCTCAGGACGCAGTGTGCGGTAGTTGATCGTCTCAGGCTTCTTGACCTCGCCATTGGACCAGCTGCGGATCGAGTCCGCCGTCGCTAGTCCGATACGAAGCTGCTCAAAGGTGTTCACATCAAGCTTGGTCATCAACGACCCCTCTCTGCTTCGCGTCGTGCGTCCTCTTCGTCCGACCCACGTTCGGGTCGGCTGATGTCGATGCCCAGCTTCTCGGCCGTCAAGAAGACGTCCTCGTCAATGTCAGCCATTTCGATCTGCTGGCCAGCATCATTGAGGACCTCGACGTCGAGGCAAAGCGACTGCATTTCCTTGATGAGAACCTTGAAGCTCTCGGGGATGCCCGGCTCCGGAATGTTCTCGCCCTTGACGATGGCCTCGTAGACCTTGACACGGCCGAGGACGTCGTCGGACTTGATCGTGAGGAGTTCCTGGAGCGCATAGGCGGCTCCATAGGCCTCGAGGGCCCAGACCTCCATCTCGCCGAACCGCTGGCCACCGAACTGGGCTTTTCCACCCAGGGGCTGCTGCGTGATCATCGAGTACGGACCAGTGGAACGTGCGTGGATCTTGTCGTCCACGAGGTGCGCCAGCTTCAGGATGTAGACGTAGCCGACCGAGATCGGGTTGTCGTACTGCTCACCGGTTCGACCGTTGAACAGCACGGTCTTGCCGTCGTCCTGCATCTGGACCGTTCCGTCAGCCGAGTCAGAGTTGAGGGTCTGGAAGACCTTCTTCATCGTCGGGTGGCGTCCGGCCTTGTCCTCTTCGTCCCAGTGAGCTCCGTCGAATGCAGGGGTAGCAACCCATGCCGCCGGCTCAGTCCTCGGGCGGGTCTTGCGCATCGCGCCGTCACCCTTGCCTGAGGTCCCCAGCAGGGGGCTCGACTCGATGCCCTTCCACCCGTGTCGAGCGGCGTAGCCGAGGCTCGACTCAAGGATCTGTCCCACGTTCATCCGTGATGGCACACCCAGGGGGTTCAAGATGATGTCGACGGGTGAACCGTCTGCCATGTACGGCATGTCCTCCACTGGGAGGATCTTGGAGATGACACCCTTGTTGCCGTGACGGCCGGCGAGCTTGTCGCCTTCCGAGATCTTGCGCTTCTGAGCGACGTAGACCCGCACCAGTGCGTTCACGCCAGGAGGCAGCTCGTGGCTGTCGTCACGTGAGAACACCCGGACGTCGATGACCTTGCCCGAGTTCCCGTGAGGAACCTTGAGCGAGGTGTCACGGACCTCACGAGCCTTCTCACCGAAGATGGCCCGCAGGAGGCGCTCTTCAGGGGTCTGCTCGGTCTCACCCTTGGGCGTAACCTTGCCGACGAGGACGTCGCCAGGACCAACCTCGGCGCCGACGCGGATGATGCCACGCTCGTCGAGGTCGGCCAAGATCTCCTCGGAGAGGTTCGGGATGTCCCGAGTAATCTCCTCGGCCCCGAGCTTGGTGTCCCGGGCGTCGATCTCGTACTCCTCGATGTGGATCGAGGTGAGCACGTCGTCCTTCACGAGGCGCTCCGAGAGGATGATGGCGTCTTCGTAGTTGTAGCCCTCCCACGGCATGAAGGCCACGAGCAGGTTCTTGCCCAGTGCCAGTTCACCGTTGTGGGTGGAGGGACCGTCAGCGAGAAGGTCACCGATCTCGACCTTGTCACCCTCGTCAACCAGCGAGCGATGGTTGATGCACGTGTTCTGGTTTGAGCGACGGAACTTCGAGAGGTGATAGGTCTTCTTGCCGAGCGTCAGGCCGAGGCGGTCCTTCTGCCCCGACTTGTAGTCGACGACCACGTGGTCACCAGTCACCTCGGTCACCGTTCCGGTGCCCTCGGCTGCGATCACGTCACCTGCGTCACGAGCAGCACGCGCTTCGATACCGGTGCCGATGTACGGCGCCTCCGGGACGACCAGCGGCACAGCCTGCTTCTGCATGTTGGCGCCCATAAGGGCACGGTTGGCGTCGTCGTGCTCGACGAAGGGAATCAACGAGGTCGAGACCGAGATGATCTGCTTCGGGCTGACGTCGACGAGGTCCACCTCTGAGGGCGGCACGAAGTCGATCTCCGACGTGGTGCCGTAGCTCGAGTTGGGTGAGCCCATCCGCACGCCGGTGCCCTGGGGCCCACGACGCACGAGGACCTTGTCCTCGGTGAAGTTGCCCTTGGCATCGATCGCGGCGTTGGCCTGAGCGATGACGTGCTCTTCTTCCTCGTCAGCGGCGAGGTAGACGATCTCGTCGGTGACCCGACCCTTGACGACCTTGCGGTACGGGGTCTCGATGAAGCCGAACTCGTTGACTCGGGCGTAGGTGGCGAGCGAACCAATCAGGCCGATGTTCGGACCTTCAGGAGTCTCGATCGGGCACATCCGGCCGTAGTGGGAGCTGTGAACGTCTCGAACTTCGAAGCCGGCTCGCTCACGAGACAGACCACCGGGTCCGAGGGCTGAGAGACGACGCTTGTGCGCCAATCCCGACAGCGGGTTGTTCTGGTCCATGAACTGGCTCAGCTGGCTGGTCCCGAAGAACTCCTTGACCGATGCCACCACAGGGCGGATGTTGATCAGGGTCTGCGGCGTGATGGCCTCGACGTCCTGGGTGCTCATGCGCTCCCGGACGACGCGCTCCATGCGCGACAGGCCGACACGGACCTGGTTCTGGATCAGCTCACCGACTGAGCGGATGCGACGGTTGGCGAAGTGGTCCTGGTCGTCGATCCGGTAGTTCGTCTCACCGTCGGACATGTGCTTGGCCAGGTGGAGCATGTAGGTCGACGCAGCGAGGATCTCCGAGGGAGCAAGGGTCCCCTGGTTCTCACCGGGCTTGTCCAGCTTGATCTTGAGAATGTCCTCAAGACGCTCAATTTCCGGGCCGAGCTTGCGGTTCAGCTTGTAACGACCAACACGGGTGAGGTCGTAACGCTTCGGGTTGAAGAACGCGTTCTCGAAGTACACCCGAGCGGACTCGGCCGAAAGCGGCTCGCCGGGACGGGCGCGCTTGTAGATCTCGAGGAGCGCGTCTTCCTTGGTGGCGATGACGCCCTGCTCCTTGGCCCACTGGGCCTCAAGGAAGTCGAAGTGACCCACGAAACGGTCGTAGAACGCATCATCTTCGTAGCCCAAGGCACGCAGCAGCACGAACAGCGACAGACGACGCTTCCGGGCCACGCGGGTTCCGGCGTTGACGTCACGGTTCGGCTTGTTCTCGATGTCGAATTCGATCCACTCACCCCGGTACGGGTGGATGGTGCCGGTGAAGAGGGTCTTGGCGTCACGGCCGGGGGCGAAGATCGCACCGGGTGAACGCACAAGCTGGCTGACGACAACACGCTCGGTGCCGTTGACCACGAAGGTGCCTCGATCAGTCATGATCGGGAAGTCCCCCATGAAGACCGTCTGCTCCTTGATTTCGCCGGTGTCTGCGTTCATGAAGCGGGCGCGGACGAACACCGGTGCGGCGTACGTCATGTCCTTTTCCTTGCACTCATCGACCGTGAACTTCGGCGGTGGGCGCAGGTCGGGGTCAGCCGGGTCGAACTCGAGCTCCAGGCTCAAACGACCGGTGAAGTCCTCGATTGGACTGATGTCGGTGAAAGCCTCCTGCAGTCCATTGTCGAGGAACCATTTGAAGCTGTCTCGCTGGATAGCGATCAGGTCTGGCAGTGGCAGGGCCTCTTCGATGTTGGCGAATGAGACGCGCTCGGGGCTTCGGGACCGTGACGACAACGGCCTACTCCTCACTGGTGGGTGCTTCTGTGCGGGCGACTAGATGACAAGGATGGCTGCTGGGCTACTTCAAGCCGTAATCGATGCGCGGGGACGCGACGCAATGTTGCGAGGACGTCAAGGAATCAGCGGGAAGAGCACGGCAACTGCCGATGCTACCTCCGATCAACGGAGAGCACAAGAGGGGCCTCCGTGTGAATCGAAGGCTCCTGTCAGACTCTGGCGTTCTGCGCGTGACCCTAGGGACGAGTCCCCCCGGTGTCAAGGAACCCCGTCCCCCATGAAAGGGGGGACGGGAGCTCCCGACGCAGATGTCTGCTACTGAAGTTCGACGGTGCCGCCGGCTGCCTCAATGGCGGCCTTGGCCTTCTCAGCCTCTTCCTTCGAAACCTTCTCGAGGATGGGCTTCGGTGCGGAGTCGACGAGGTCCTTGGCCTCCTTGAGGCCCAGGGAGGTGAGTCCCCGAACTTCCTTGATCACGCCGATCTTCTTATCGCCAGCGGCGGTAAGGATGACGTCGAACTCACTCTTCTCCTCAGCAGCAGCGGCATCGCCGCCACCACCAGCAGCCGGGGCTGCTGCTGCGGCCGCCGGAGCGGCTGCGGTCACGCCGAAGCGCTCCTCGAAGTCCTTGAGGAGCTCGCTGAGCTCAATCACGGTGAGCTCGGCGATGCCGTCGAGGATCTGGTCCTTGGTCAGTGAACCTGCCATGGTGTTTCCTTTCGTATGTCGATCAGTTAGTCGGGATTCGGATATCAGGCGTCGTCGGCCGGAGCGTCAGCGCCAGCGTCCTCGGCAGCAGCCTCTGGGGCGGCGTCCTCGGCCGGAGCCTCAGCCTGTGCCTCTTCGGCAACGGGGGCCTCGTCCGCGGGTGCGGCGGCCTCCTCCTCGGCCGGAGCCTCGGTCGTGTCCTCGGCGGCCGGCGCATCGGCGCTGGTCTCCTCGGTGATCTCTGGTGCCGGCGCCTCGGCGGGGGCGGCAGCCTCCTGCGGCATCGACTCAATCAGGGCCTTGAGCCCGTACGCAAAGCTCTGCGGGACAGCCTTGAAGAGGCTGGCCATGGTCTGCATCGGTGAGGCGATGAGGCCGGCGAGGCGGGCGAGAAGAACGTCACGGGACGGCAGGTCAGCCAGAGCCGACAGGTCCTTGGCGCTCAGAGCGCTTCCGTCAAAGACGCCACCCTTGATAACGAGGGCTGGGTTGGCCTTGGCGAAGTCCTTGAGAGCCTTGGCCACGGCGCTGACATCGCCCTCAACGAATGCGATGGCGGTCGGGCCTTGAAGGAACTCGGCAATGGGCTCGTGTGTGCCACCCTGGAGCGCGATCTTCACCAAAGTGTTCTTGAACACCTTGAAGTCGCCACCCGCAGCCCGCAGGATGCGACGCAGGTCAGCCATCTCGGCCACCGTGAGTCCTCGGTACTCCGTCACCACTGATGCCGAGGAGTTCTCGAGGCGCTCGCGCACCTCGTCAACAACGGCAATCTTGTCGGGCTTAGGGTTTTCCATCTCTCGTCCTCCACCGGTTTCTTACCGGCATCGGGGCTTCAGTCACCCGGTCGAGAGAGGACCCACGCAGCGTGTCGCTGCGAGAGACCACCTCGTCTGGCGGGCACGAAGTGCCCTTTAACGCCACATTGTGCGGCACCGGATGTCTTTGGCGTCGTGTGTTCTCGGTCTGATGCAACCCGAAGTGCTGGCTGCAGGATTGCTTATCGTAGCGGTCCTGGCCCAAAAGGGCCAATCGTCTATGCGGTGGCGGCTGCCAGCTCGTCGACCTCGCGGGCGAGGGCGGGGTTGATCTTGACGCCGGGGCCCATCGTCGATGAGACGGTGATCGACATCAGGTAGCGACCCTTGGCCGATGCCGGCTTGGCTCGGAAGATCTCCTCGACCACGGCGCGCACGTTGCTGATGAGATCAGCCTCGCTGAACGACACCTTGCCCACCGGGAGGTGGATGTTGCCGACCTTGTCGGTGCGGTACTCGATCCGACCAGCCTTGAACTCGGTGACGGCCTTGGCGATCTCCATCGTGACGGTCCCCGTCTTGGGGTTCGGCATCAGGCCACGGGGCCCGAGCACTCGGCCGAGTGTTCCGACTTGGCCCATCAGGTCTGGGGTGGCGATCACGACATCAAAGTCGAGGAAGCCATCGGCGACCTTGGTGATGAGATCGTCGGCGCCGACGATGTCGGCTCCTGCGTCACGCGCCTCATTGGCTTGTTCGCCTGCGGCGAAGACGGCGACTCGCACGTCCTTGCCGATACCCGCGGGCAGCGAGAGCGTTCCACGAACGATCTGCTCCGCCTTCCGGGGGTCGACGCCAAGCTGCGCCGAGAACTCAACGGTCTCGTCGAACTTGGCGCTGGCGAGCTCCTTGACCTGTGCGATTGCCGCGCCGATCGTGTGCAGTGCCTCGCGGTCGACGCTCTTGAGTGCGTCGCTGTACTTCTTGCCGTGCTGGGTCATCTCAGGTTCCTCTGGGGTCTCTCGTGCGTTCTTCTCGTGCTCAGCCTGCGACCGTGATGCCCATCGAGCGGGCCGTACCGGCCACCTGGCGCTTGGCCATCTCGAGGTCATCGGTGTTCAGGTCAGGCATCTTGGTCTTGGCGATCTCCTCGACCTGGGCGTCGGTGACCGACGCCACCGTCTCACGACCGGCAGTCTGCGAACCCTTGTCGAGTCCGGCCGCCTGGCGAATGAGGAACGGGGTCGGCGGGGTCTTGAGGATGAACGAGAACGAACGGTCCTCGTAGATCGAGATCTCAACCGGGATGGTCGAGCCGCGCATCGACTCTGTCTTGTCGTTGTACTGCTTGACGAAATCCATGGTCTGGATTCCGTGCGGGCCGAGGGCGGTGCCCACCGGCGGAGCCGGTGTGGCGGAACCAGCCTCGAGCTGGATCTTGACGATTGCAATGACCTTCTTCGGGGGAGCCATAGTGTTCCCTTCCCTTCTGTGACGTACGTATTCTCTGGCGCCGAGGTGGGCGCCCTAGAGCTTTGCGACCTGACTGAACTCAAGCTCGACAGGGGTTTCCCGGCCGAAGATGTTGACCAGGACCTTGAGCTTGAGCTGATCCTCGTTGATCTCGGCGATCTGGCCGGAGAAGTCTGCGAACGGACCTTCCTTGACCCGGACGGTCTCGTCGATCTCGTACTCCAGGCGTGGGCGGCTGCGCTTGGCAGGAGCCTGCTCGCCGCCGATCACCTCGACGTGCAAGATGCCCTCAACCTCTCGACGCGACAGCGGAACCGGTCGCGTGCCTGAGCCGACGAAACCGGTGACCCCGGGAGTTCCTCGGACAGCGCCCCAGTTCTCATCGTCAAGATCGCAACGCAGCAGGATGTAGCCGGGGAAGACCTTCTTCGAGACGGTGACCTTCTTGCCACCCTTGAACTCGATGACGTCCTCCATGGGAATCACGATTTCGAAGACCGAGTCCTCCATGCCGCGAGACGTGATGACGTTCTCGAGGTTGCCCTTGACCTTGTTCTCGTAGCCCGAGTACGTGTGCACCACGTACCAGCGGCCGGGACGGTCGTACGGGCTCTCCGTGACGGGACCAGTGTCCTCGTCCTCGTCCTCGTCGTCCTCGTCGCCGAGACCAAGGGTCTCGTCGTCAACGACGTCGGCGATCTCAGACTCGGCCGAGGCCGCGTCGATCTCGACCTCCTCGCCCGCCGGGGCGTCAGCAGCAGAGGTCTGCTCGTCTTCTTCGATGATGTCGTGGTCAGTCGTCACAGCAGGGCCGATCGGTCGGGTTACTTCTGGAACAGGAACAGGACGAACTTCCCAAAGAGGAAGTTCAGTCCGAAGATCAACGAGACCATGATGACAAGCACCATGACTGTGATCGTCGTGTAGTTGATGAGTTCGGTGCGAGTGGGCCATGAGACCTGCCGCATTTCCTCGCGGACCTCACGGAAAAACTGGCGAATCGAGGTGCGTTGCTTGGGTGCTCGACGCTGGGGCTGCGCTGGCTGGCTGCGTCGGGCCGCGGGGGCGCCATCGGCTCCCGTCTGGCCTTGACGCTGCATCATGCGCTTCGTCTCGCGATTCACGTTCTCTTCCCTTGTGGGTTATGGACTTCTGAGCACAGGCGAACCTGTGCCGAGCAGGGCAGGAGGGACTCGAACCCCCAACCGCCGGTTTTGGAGACCGGAGCTCTTCCAGTTGAGCTACTGCCCTCGGTGGGCCGCCCTTCGTGGAAATGGCCTCACAGACAGGTCACTTGAGCGGAACATGATGCTAGCACCGCCCTGCGGGGCCTCGTCTAGCGGGTCTCCTTATGCAGCGTGTGGCGACGATCGAAGCGGCAAAACTTCTTCATCTCGATGCGCTCGCGGTCGTTGACCTTGTTCTTGGTCGTGATGTAATTACGGCGCTTGCAGTCCTGGCATTCCAGGGTTACCTGTACCCGCTTTTCATTCTTCGCCACGAGGGCTCCTCACTTCCTTGTCGATAGCAATCATCTTCCCGGTTCATCCGGGTCGAGTGGTAGCGGCGGCGGGACTCGAACCCGCGACAACACGATTATGAGCCGTGTGCTCTAACCAACTGAGCTACGCCGCCATACGAGCCCTCGGTGGGGATTGAACCCACGACCCCCTCCTTACCATGGAGGTGCTCTGCCACTGAGCTACAAGGGCGCACGACCCAGAAAGGCCGTCCCGCGATGATAGCCACTCTGGAGGGGGTGGTCCGGCGGCCGGCCCATCGACCGCCACCAGACCACGCGCTGGCTAGCATCGGTGGTCGTGCACACACGGATGGTCGAGCCCGGCGATGCCGACGCACTCATGGAGATCTACAACCCGGAAGTGGCCGAGACCACCGTCACGTTCGACCTCGTCACGAGGACCCTCGATGACCAGCTGGCCTGGATCGACGAGCACCGAGGGGCCCATCCGGCCATCGTGGCAATCGACGACGAACCTGGCTCCGGCCCACTCGGATCGGGCGGCGAGAGCATCGTGGGATTCGCTTCTCTCGGCACGTATCGAGCACGGGCGGCCTATGCCACCACTGTCGAGAGTTCGGTCTACGTGGCTCGGTCCGCTCGGGGACGAGGCGTGGGATCCCTCCTCATGCTCGACCTCCTGGCCCTCGCCAAGGCCGGCGGATTCCACTCGGTGATCGCCCGCATCGTGGGAGAGAACAAATCGTCGATCGAACTTCATGAGCGCTGTGGCTTCGAGTTTGTCGGGATCGAGCGCGAGGTCGGCCGCAAGCACGGTCGCTGGCTCAACGTGGTCGAACTCCAGATCCTGCTCTAAAGCGGCGTCGGGCGCCCTTCGAGTTGGGGCCCGCTGCGAGTCAGCCAGCAGGGATCGGCGCGATGAGGGGCTCCTCGAGTCGACCAAGCGCCGTCCATCGACCGAGCGGTGCCACCACGAAGAGCAGGAGTGCCACAAGGCTGATGGCCAGCACCAACGGATCGGCGTGCACCAACTCAACCAAAAGCGTTCGGCCTCCGGGAAGTCCGATAAACGGCGAGATCACCGAGAGCGTGATGACCCACATGCGAACCCGTCCCTCGGCAACTGGCGCCAGCAGGATCAGTCCCCACGTCAGGTACCACGGCTGCACCACGGGTCCAAGAATCACAAAAATCAGCAAGGTGAGGCCCAGTGAGTTCAACGGCCCCAACCGGTCTGACTCCTTCAGGAGCCACACACCGACACCGACGGCCACCAAGAGGCCAATCCCTCGAGTGACGGACAAGACGCTGGCTTGGGAGATCCCAATGCCCATCACATGGGCCAGCCCAGTAATCGCCATGCCGATCCCCGTGGCCGGCGCATCCCAACTCCTGACCGTTCCAGGGGTGGCGAGGTTGCCGATCCAACCAAGTCCGAGGCCGCTGATGAACGTCAGCGCAGCCAGGACTCCCGCTGAGATGAGTCCAGCCAGGGCGACCGGACGAAGCCGTCGTCGGAATGCGACGTTGGCGCCGAGCCAGCCCCAGCCGATGTAGAGGATGCCGAGAGCGGCCGGGGCTTTCACCGCTGCAGCCAGGGCGCACAGCACGATCCCCCAGACCGGATGCTTCATGCGCGACGCGGTGATTCCCGCCACGAGCAGGGCCACCATCATGGCGTCGTTGTGTGCACCACCCACCAAGGTGAGGACGACAATCGGGTTCAAGACAGCGAGGACGAATGCCTCACCAGGGTCCCGACCGAACGAACGTGCCAACTTCGGAATACACAAGGCGAGGAGCGCCACGGAGGCCAACTCGAGCAGCCGGAGGGCCATCACCGTCGCCGTTGCGTGATGGAACGTCGCCGAGGCGAGGAACCCATCAACGATCAAGAACAACGGTCCGTAGGGGGCGGGCGTATTCCCCCAGAGCGGGTCCACCGGGTTCACGAACGGTCCGGTGCCGAGGGTGAATGGTCCATAGATATACGGGTTGATGTGATGACTGACCATCTCGCCCTGTGCGGCGTAGGAGAACACGTCCCGGCTGAACATCGGGGCCACCACCAGCATGGGGATGACCCAGAGGGCGA
>JBAXAR010000004.1:0-43252 GCA_037142475.1 Actinomycetes bacterium | reverse complement strand
GCGTTGGCCCGCCACCGCCGTCGTCGATCCCAGAATCGCTACCCCAGAGCTCCTCAGTGCGCAAGGCACCATGTCCGCTGAGGCCATCGGATCCACGATCACTCCAGCGCTCAGCGCAGTGGTGGTGCTCGCCGATTCGATGTGATTAGGCCGGAGCGGGCAGGCGCCGTGGTGCATCGACGGCGGTGGCGGGCCAACGCTTCCGACTCACTCCAGCAAGCCTCCGAAGCAGGGCGATCCCCGCAGGGTCATCGTCACCCGGTCGGGTCTCGACGGCCCCCGCCTCTTGCATCGCACGCAGAAGGTCCCGTCCAGCCTCGGTTCGCACGATGGTCAGGGTCCAGTCGCTGAAGGACCCGATCCCCCCGGTAGAGATATCGGCATGCTCGGCGGCGAAGTCGGGGCATGAGGTGCAACCCTCTCGAGTCCAGGCGTGACACTCCTTCAGGGGAACCTCGACGTAGCGGTCATCGGTCAGCCAGAGCTGGAAGACGCCCTTGATGTTCATCTTGATGATCTCTGCTCGAGTGATGCCGTACTTGGCCTCGAAGAGTTCCTCAAAGATCGCATCGTCAAAGGTCTTCGAGCACAGCAGGCCAATCGTGAGTGAGAGGCGTCGGGCGATTTTTCCGGCCTTGCGTGCCTGCATCGCTCCGGGCGCCGAAGCCATGCAACCCATACCGACCAGGGCGATGCGCTCGGCCCCTGCAGCGATTGCCTCGGGATAGGCGAGGGTGTTGGCGCAGTAGGTGTAGCGGGAACCCGCGGTGGCGACCACCTCGGCCCTGGTGGTCACGACGGTGGGAACGGGCTGCCAGGTTGAGCCATCGCCTTCGAGGCCCGAGACGAGGGCCGCATCAATATGGTCATTTTCAAGGGCGAAGGACAGGAGGGCGGTGACGAATCCGCCGTCTTGGCCATGTTCGGCCATTTCGGGGTCCGTGGCTCGAGCGAGCACGATCTCGAGGGATTGACCGAAGACTTCGTCTTCCTCCCGAACGCGGGCAAAGCGCTTCTCATCGATCTCGGTCTCCCAAGTGCGAAAGCGCGGACATGCCCGGGTGCACAAGGTGCAGCCCTTCTCGCCATGGGTGCAGTCGTTCCGGCCACCATCAATGTCGAGGTGGAATGGCTTGTAGTTCCCGGCTTCGGCGTCGTAGTCCAAGACGTCATGGGGACAGGAGATCACGCAGGCCGCACAGCCCGTGCAGAGCCCTCCGGTGACCACCTCGGCGAACAGTTCTTTCCATTGGGGCTTCTCGATTGCCATGACGACACCCTAGTGAGGTGCAGCGTTCAGTGGCGGACCCCGATACGGTCGAGGACGTGCCTGAGATCCTGGAGATCGAGTACTACCGCCGCCTCGCAGAGGGAGCACTCGATCGAGAGATCGCCTCGGTCGAGGTCGATGAAATGGCGGGCAGGATGCTCCGCGGGGGAATCGAACCGAGTGCAGTCTTTCCCGGTCTGAGCTTCATCGAGGTTCGACGTCGAGGCAAGCTCCTGCTCCTCGATACCGAAGGCCCGACCCTCGGTATGCGCTTTGGCATGACCGGAGGACTCCTGCTTGACGGTCTCGCCGGGATCGACGCGCTGCGCTACGGACCCGGAACCTATGAGCAGCGATGGATTCGGGCCACCGTCACCTTTGTCGACGGTGGCTTGCTCTTGCTCCACGACCCGAGGAGGCTTGGCCGTCTCTCGATTGATCCGGACCTCGACGCGCTCGGCCCCGATGCCCTGAGCCTCACACCCGCTGAGTTGCGAACTGCGCTGGCCTCGAGGGTGCCGGGGGAGGGGCCGGCGCTGAAGGCTCGGCTCCTCGACCAATCAAAGATCGCCGGGATCGGAAACCTCCTGGCCGACGAGATGCTCTGGCGCGCCGGGATCGACCCGACTCGACCGTGCGGGTCGCTCGACGCGGTCGAGCAGCGCCGGCTGCACCGGCACGTGCGCCGAACGCTGGATGAACTCCTTGAGCGGGGCGGATCGCATACGGGCGATCACATGATCTCCCGGCATCCCGGTGGCCACTGCCCGAAGGACGGTCATGGCCTGTTCCGGGCAACCGTTGGTGGACGCACCACCTACTGGTGTCCGAAGCACCAGCACTAACGCGGGCGTGGCTCAGCGGGCGCCGTCGAGCAGGTCCGTGAAACCGCTTGGGGTGTGGGGCCCGATGATGAGTTGCTCGAGCACTCCGAGGCCCACTCGGTCGCCCCAAGTTGCACGAACCACCTGCTGGACATGGATGTTGTGAAAGTCGAGGGTGTCGAGCTCCTCGCTGCGGTGGACCTCGCCCCCTACGGCCGGGCCTCCGTGCCATCGGCCATGGCCCCACGTCGGGTGGAGGTAGCCGGCACCGCGCATGTGGAAGGCGAACATCGGCTCGAGCGTGATGACATCCCCGGTCTCGACGACCTCGAGCGAGGCTGACTCCGAGCGCCGGAGACCCTCGGCGAATCCGAGGTGATGGCGGACATCACCGAGATGAACGATCGGAGCGCCCTGCCCGACCACGGCGCCGTCGGAGTCGATCACGGGAAGCGCAGCAGCGGTCTTGGACCAGGCGGTCCCGTGGCGGTCTTCGAAGACCATGTAGTGCAGGGCGGTGTCGTCGAAGTTGATCGGTGCCCAGAGGAAGAAGAGTTGGGGGAGCGCGGCGAGGCGATCAGCGTCGTTGGCCACGGTCATCGGCGGTGCCATGGGAGCGGGATCCCCAACGGGCCGAATCCCCCAAGAGCGGTCCTTGGTCCCTCGGATCTCACGCAGACCGAGATCGATTGTCTCGCCGTCGATCACGAGGGTTCCTGACCAGTCACCAAGCTGCGTGGCTCTCGTGACATCCATCGAGAGCCGGTCGGCGTTCCAGCGAGTCTGGCGAGGCTCCTCGAGTGCGGCGGTCCGCGTGCGAAAGGTGAGGGTGCCGGAGACACCATGCTCGTTCTCGGCGATGGTGACCTGGGCCACCCGCATTGGTTCAATGATCTCGACGGTGATAGGCCCGACAGAGGTGTGGGTCCGGTCAAGCGGGAGGGGCCCTGACGAAAACAGGCTTCGTTGGACGCCATCACGAACGACACCGATTGCGGCGTCGATGACGCCGCGGTTGGGGTAGGTGCCGAGGGCAATTCCGAAATAGAGATCTTCGGAGTAGCCATTGAACCAGAAGCGGTCGTAGTGATCTGGGTGACCGCCACCGGCTTGGGCGAGCGGGAGTGATGTCTGGTGGATTGGGTAGTCGTCGAATGGGCTCAGCATGTGGTTCCTCTCACACCGGTGGGGTCACGCTCCCCGGGGCGTCTCAGCTCAGGGTGCTCCGTGCCCCAAGGTCGTCGACCATGGCGGCCGATCGCTCGATCATTGTCAGAAACATCTGGTCGCCTCGGGTCGTCCGCTCGACCAGCATTGAGGCCGCCACCAGCATCGCGACACCTTGGAAGGCGTGGCGCCGATAGCCCAGGGTGATGGCCTCGTTGTCGACGTCTACGACACCCGTGGCGCGGAGTGCCTCGGCGTAGAGAGTGATCAAGTCCGCCTCATGGCGATTGCGTACCTCGGGATCCAAACTGGTCCCGAGGAGGTAGGCGAGGTCGAGTGTGGGCGCCCCCACGCTGATTGTCTGGAAATCGACGATCACGATCGGGCGTGTTCCTCCACAGGCATCAAACAGCATGTTGTCGGGTCGGTAGTCCCCGTGCTGCAGGGTGAAGGGGCCGTCGTGGCCGCTGAAGTAGGCGCCGAGGCGGGGCTTGAGCCATTCGATGACCCCTGCCGTGGGTGCGCTGACCTGCTCGCCGAGCGAGGAGGTGAACTGGTCAAAGAGCATCGGGACGAGCGCTGCATAGAGGGGACGCATCATGTCGGCGACTCCTCCGACGTAGGCGAGTCGGTGCAACGCGGGATCACCCCAGAACGCGCCATGCAGTTTGGCGAGCTCGGCCACTGCTCTTTCGGCGTGATCAAGTTCGAAGCCTCCGAGCTGGTCGACCTGTGCGGCGGGTCCGACATCTTCGAGAACCAGCGCGAAGTCTCCCGATGCATCATCAAGGACCGAGGCGATCCGTGCCGGTGTTGCCATCGATGTTCGAGGCAGGAGCGCCTCGTAGGCGCGAACCTCTCGCTCGTAGAGATGTTGGGCGATGGCTGTCTCCCGCGATGTTTGGTCCCGTGAGGGGACCTTGGCGACGAAGGAGCGTTCCTCGCCGCCGTGCGAGGTGATCGTTATTCGAGCGCAGTCGGCGACTTGTCCGGCGCCAACGGGAGAGACGTTCATCGACTGGATCTGGCCTTGGTCTGGCGAAGCGGGATCGGCAAGGACCGATTCGACCCAACTCTCGGAGATCTCATCGATGCTTCGGAGCGCCTCGATCATGTTCCCGCTCCTTCTTGCAGACCAGCGTCGATGGCGAATCTACGGCCTTACCGGGGAGAAGGCGACTGAGCCGCCGAATTCGAACCAAGGAGCACCACTTAGCACGGTGACTGGGTCAGACTGTCGTGATGCATATCCCGTCGCTCATTCTCGATCACGCCTACCTCGGTATCTTTCTTCTGACCATCCTCGAATCAGCGTGTGTCCCGATCCCCTCAGAGTTAACGCTCATGCCGGCTGGAGCGCTCTGTGGTGCTGCGTTTGCCAGCCAGTACGGAAATGGCCATGAGCCGCTCAGCCTGGTGACCGTGATCGTGGTGGCCATCGTCGGCTCCATCGTCGGTTCGTACATCGCGTACGTCGTAGGGCGAACGGGCGGACGGGCCGTGGTCGACCGCTACGGCAAGTACATCCTGCTCAGCCACGCGGATCTTGACCGCTCGGAGGCGTGGTTCGCCAAGCGGGGGAGCATGGCTGTCTTGATCGGCCGCTGCATCCCCGGGATCCGAACGGTCATCTCGCTACCAGCCGGTGTCGCGGAGATGAAGCCGGTTCCCTTTGGGATCTTTTCGACCATCGGCATCGCCATCTGGGTCTCGGCATTGAGCATCCTTGGCTATCAGCTCGGCGACCAGTTCGAGAAGTACATCAAGGGATTCAGCGCCGTGAGCTACCTCGTTGTTGCGGTGTTGGTCATCGTTATTGCCGTCTTCCTCTACCACCGCTATCAGGCCGTCAAGGCCGAGAGGACCGATGGCCGAGGCAAGCACATCAAGCGCTGAGGCTTCTTGCGCTCTGAAGAGTGACTCAGCCCAGGGCGTCGAGCACCTTGGCGGCATGGCCGTCAGCGCGCACGTTGTACCAAGCCTTCTCGATGGTCCCGTCAGTACCGATGAGGAAGGTGGATCGAATGACTCCCATGGTCTTCTTTCCGTACATCATCTTTTCGCCAAATGCCCCATAGGCGGTCATCACGGATCGGTCCGGGTCACTGAGGAGAGAGAACGCCAAGTCGTACTTGGTCCGAAACTTCACGTGGGTTGCCTGCTTGTCCGGTGAGATGCCGAGAACGTCGACGCCGCTTGCGGCAAACGTGGCCAAGTTCTCATTGAACTGGCACGCTTCCTTCGTACACCCCGGGGTGTCGTCCTTTGGGTAGAAGTAGATGACGACCCTCCGCCCGAGAAAGGTGCTCAGCGAGACCGGCGTCCCGTCGTGGTCTTCGAGAGTGAACGGTGGGGCGGTGACGCCTTCTTCGAGTCGAGCCATGGTGTCGCGGAACCTCCAGATCAGCGGGTTGCTCTCGATGCTAGGGCCACTGATACCTCTCGAAGGCCCTGAACCGGTACACTTTGTTGCAGACAGACAGCACTCGGCAGTCTGATCTGGGTCCATTTCCTCCTCCACGCTGGTTTCGGGCCCGACCAACCATCAGGAAGAAGGAAAATGACGGATCCCTCCGTGATCTCAGAGCCCTCATCGGACGCGTCCGTGGACACGTACGACACTGCACGAACGTTCGAGTCCCTCGGTATTGCGATGCCTCTGTGCAAAGCACTGGCCGACGATGGCATCACCACCGCGTTCCCGATCCAAGCAATGACCATTGCCGACGCCCTCGCCGGTCGTGATGTCTGCGGCAAGGCAAAGACTGGGTCCGGCAAAACCCTGGGCTTTGGACTCCCAATGCTCCAGCGAATCGCCGAGGGACTCACCGGTCCAGATGGATCGCTCACGCAGTTGTCAGGGTCTCCCGCCAGCCCCAAGGGCCTCGTTCTGCTGCCGACGCGAGAGCTCGCCGTCCAAGTCCACGACGTGCTGGCACCATTGGCCGAAGCGCTCGGGATGCGGGTCGTGGCCGTCTACGGCGGCGCGGACATTGAGCGTCAGATCGCCAAGCTCCGCAAGGGCTGCGAGTTGATCATCGCTACGCCTGGGCGGCTCATCGATCTTGGAGATCGCGGTGAACTCAAGGTCGATGACCTCGATGTCCTCGTTCTTGACGAAGCCGACCGGATGGCCGATATGGGATTCATGCCCCAGGTCGAATGGGTGCTCCGGCGCCTCACCGGGCCGCATCAGACCCTCCTGTTCTCGGCCACCCTCGATGGCGCAGTCGACCGGCTGGTCTCTCGTTACCTGACTGACCCTGTCTTCCACGAGGTCAAGAGCGAGACGCAGACCGTTCAGAAGATGGTCCACCACTTCTTCAATGTCCACCAGATGGACAAGGTCAAGGTCGCTTCGGCCATCGTGACCTCCTATGACAAGGCACTGATCTTCTGTCGCACCAAGCGGGGGGCGGACAAGCTTGTTGAAGAGCTTGGGAAGATCGGCGTCAATGCGGCCGCCATCCATGGTGACCTCCGCCAGCAGCAGCGAGAGCGGGCACTGGCCGACTTCACGAGTGACAAGCTTCACGTTTTGGTGGCCACCGACGTCGCTGCCCGTGGCCTCCACATCGATGGTGTCGACGTCGTGATTCACTACGACCCACCAGAAGACGAGAAGGCGTACATCCACCGCTCCGGCCGGACCGCTCGGGCCGGAACCGAGGGCGTCGTGGTGTCGCTCTGCTTGTGGAACCAGATGGTCGAGGCTGAGGTCGTCCAACGCCGTCTCGGCCTCCGCCTTCCGTTCATCGAGGTCTTCTCGAACAACCCGAACCTCAAGAACCTCGGCACGTGGGTGCCAGATCCCGCCGACTCGGTGCTGTGAGTATGGCGTCTGAGAGCGGGGCGGCGATGCCTCGGCTGGTTGATCCGGCTGACGGGGTCGAGAGTGTCCTTGTGGTCACCGCCCATCCCGACGATGTCGACTTCGGGGCGGCGGGCACGATTGCCCGCCTGACCGAGGCGGGTGTGAACGTCACGTATTGCCTCGTGACTGATGGGGACGCGGGTGGCTCAGATCGGTCGTCAACCGCCGACCAGCGCGCCGCAGTCCGGCGGCTCGAGCAGACCGCTGCGGCCGAGGTCGTTGGTGTGACGGATCTGATCTTCCTCGGCCACCTTGACGGCCAGGTCGAAGCCAATTTGGCGCTCCGGCGTGACCTCGCTCGGGTGATCCGCCAAGTGCGACCCGACAGGGTTATCTGCCAGAGTCCGGTGCTGAATTTGGACCGGATCTATGCGTCACATCCTGACCATTTGGCGACTGCCCAAGCCTGTCTGGCGGCGGTCTATCCCGACGCGAGGAACCCGTTTGCGTATCCCGAGTTGCTTGACACTGAAGGTCTCGAGCCTCACGCAGTTCCAGAGATCTGGCTGATGTCGATGGTCGACTCGACGGTGGTGGTCGACACGACCGAAGTGGTGCACCGGAAGATCGCTGCCTTAGCGTCGCATGGCAGCCAAGTGGGCGACGGCGCTCATCTCGAGGAACTCATCATGAATTGGGGACACATGGTCGCCGAATCCGCTGGTCTTGGCTCCGAGAGAACCGCGGAAGCATTTCGGATCGTGGATACCAAATAGCCCTCGTTACACGTGAATTGGTTAGTACTCATGGAATGCATGGCACGAAATACATCGCAGTAGTGTGACTGACGTGGTGATCGCCGAGGCTGAAGCAGAATTGCAGAGTCCCGTGGTGATGGTTCCTGAATCCACCAAGTGGCGCTGGATCCAGAGCCGGTGGTTCCCTTGGATCTTGGGGGCGGCGCTCTACTTCCTGACGGGGCCGCAGCTTGTCAATAAACCTGGACGAGATCTCGACTCGTTCTGGATCATCAGCCTGGCGATGTCGGTTCACCATCACCTGCATTGGGGGTCGCAGGTCGCCTGGACCTACGGTCCGCTGGGATTCCTCGAGTTCACCACTCTGTTGTTCCGGGGCCAGTGGATTCTCTCCGTCCTCGCCGTCATGGCGGTCCACGCCCTGTTCATCGGCTCCTTCCTCTGGTTCGTAGCCCGCTGTGATGTTCGGCGGATCTGGTGGATACCGCTTGGGGCCACCCTGCTCCTCATCGGGCCCATCGTCACGCCGCTTGAGTCTCAACTGGCGCTCTCGACGTGCTTCCTCGGCCTCGTAGCCCTCCTGCGCCCTTGCACGTGGCGCTTGGCCTCGTCTGTGGGGGCCCTGGGGGCATTCGGGCTCCTCGTCAAGGGAACATCGGCGATCACCTGTGTCTGCCTGATCGTCATATTCGCCCTTGCGGGGGTCTTCCAGCGCCGCCGCGAGCTCCTGGCGGCGATCCCCGCCGCGATCGTGACCTTCATGGGTCTTTGGTTGATCTCCGGCCAGGTTGTCTCTGAGCTGCCTTCGTACCTCTTGAACTCGATTGACCTCGCGCTGTCCTACTCCTCAGCGTTGATCACGGCGGACCCCGAGCCACTTCCGATGGCCGGAATCATCATGGCGGTGGCGTTCGCATCGATCGCCGTATCGGCGATCCTGCAGATCGTGATGCAGAAGAACTGGAATATCTGGCCATTCGGGCTGGTGGGCCTGACGGCGCTGATCTATTACAAGGAAGGAACGGTCAGACTCGACTCGTTCCATTCGTTCGTCGCCCCCTGCATGATGGCGGTCGTCCTGATCGGTCTTGTGGGTATCGCTGCCGCCAACGGCACGCGGACCTCTCGACGCATCGCTGCGGGGTCCCTCGGCATCGTTGCGGTCTATTCGGTGTTCGTCTTGACGGTGGCGATCGGCTTGCCATTCGACTCGACCCTCGGCGCTGGCCTCGCCCATGTGGGCCGCTATCCCAGTGCCCTCGAGTACGCGATCTCACCCGAGGAGACTGCCGCGTTCGTCATTCAGAACAAGGCCTTCATTCGGGAACGCAGCCTTCTCCCTGATGAGATGCTTGACACAATCGGCCATCACTCGATTGGGTTCTTCCCCAATGGGGTGGGCCTCGCGTATGCCGAGAATCTCTCGTTTGACCCGTTCCCGGTGTTTCAGTCCTATGCGGGGGCGACCACCCGTCTCGACGAGCTTGCCGCCCAGCATCTTCTCGGCCCCGATGCCCCTGATTTCATCTTGTGGGCGAACTCACCGATCGACGGGAGAAACCTGTCCTATGACGAGCCAGCGGTCACTCGAGCCCTCTGGTCCGAGTATCGAACCGAGGCCGTTTCCTCAACCGGCTGGGTCCTCCTTCGCCATGATCCAGCGACGATCACCCCTCAAGTCGTCGGAGTATTCGAAAGTGGGATCAACAACTGGGTTCAGGTCCCGGCCACGCCTCCACGGTCCATCATGACGGCGTCGTTCACGCTGAAGCCGACCCTTCTCGAGCAATTCCAGACGTTCTTCGTGCGGGGAAATCCCGTGTGGATCGACATTGAGTACCAGGATGGAACAGTCACGCGCTCCAGAGTCCAGCCGGGCAACGTGGTGGACGGTCTTCTCGTCTCTAATGTTCCGCGGTTTCCCAATGAGTTCGCCGCTTTCGAGAAGGGTCAACCCTCGTCAGCAGTCTCGAGGTTCCGAATCGTGCTTCCCGATGGTGGCCACTATCAGCCCGAATTCAGCGTGACCATGACGAGGTACACCATGACCCCTCGACGCTGAGGCCTCAGCGTCGAGCAAGTGCCTCGGTGAGGAGGGCTTCGAATACTTCCACGTCGCCATGGGCCGCAGCGAGGTCATGCGGACCGAGGAGGATCTCGATCGCCTCGGTCGTCTCGATGAGAACGCAGGGAAGCTGATCTCCACAAGCAGCACGCTCGGCGGCACTGATCTCATTGCGGTGGCGAAGCTCGATGGGCACCGCACTTCTCTGTTCAAGATCGGTGAAGACCTTCCGCTTCCGAAGGGGGCCGTGGGTGATCTCGCACAGCGTGCAGTGAGCGTGGCCGAGCAAGTGACCAATCACGTAACGGATCTCGCCGATGACACCGCCGTCAGCGTCGTAGACGCCGACGATTCTGATGGGGGCCACGATGAGGTGCGGCCTCTTAGATGCCAGCAAGCTGGCGAAGAACGAACGGGATCACGCCACCATGACGGAAATAGTCAGCCTCGGTGCTGGTGTCGATTCGCACCCGTGCGGAGAACTCCGTTCTGGTGCCGTCGGCACGCACGGCGACCACGGTAATCTCGGCGGGGATCTCGCCAGCGTTGAGGACTTCAAGACCGGTGATCGAGATGACCTCTGTCCCGTCGAGACCGAGGCTGTCTGCTGAATGACCTGGCAGGAACTGCAGCGGCAGAACACCCATACCGACGAGATTGGATCGATGGATCCGCTCGAACGACTCCACGATCACCGCGCGAACCCCGAGCAACTTTGTGCCTTTCGCCGCCCAGTCCCGGCTCGACCCTGAGCCGTACTCAGTGCCCGCCAAGATCACGAGGGGAGTGCCCTCTTGGGCGTAGGCCATAGCGGCATCGAAGATCGAGGTCTCGGTGCCCTCGGGGAGCTTGAGGGTGATGCCACCTTCAGTCCCTGGGGCGAGCTGGTTCCGCAGTCTCACGTTGGCGAAGGTCCCGCGGACCATGACCTCGTGGTTTCCCCGCCGGGTCCCATACGAGTTGAAGTCCTGAGGGACGACCCCGTGTTCGGTCAAATAGAGACCGGCAGGGACGTTCCCGCGAATTGAACCGGCAGGCGAGATGTGGTCGGTGGTCACCGAATTGCCAAGCTTGGCGAGGACGCGAGCATCGGTGATGTCAGTGATCTGCTCGGGAGTGGCGGGGAGGCCTTCGAGGAATGACGGCCTCCGGACATAGGTGGAGTCCGGCATCCACGAGAAGGTTTCGCCCTGGGCCACTTCGACTGCCTGCCACTCGGCATCGCCTTCGAAGGCGGCGGCGTAGCGCTCCTCGAACATCTGCGGCGTGAGGGCGCTGCGGATGGCCTCGGCAACTTCGGCGTCGGTGGGCCACAGATCGGACAGCATCACCGGTGCGCCGTCGGCGCCAATACCGATGGGCTCGGTGGTGAGGTCGATGTCGATCGTCCCTGCCAATGCATAGGCCACCACCAGCGGGGGCGAGGCGAGGTAGTTCTGCTTGATGTCAGGGTGAATTCGGCCTTCGAAGTTACGGTTGCCTGACAGCACCGAGACGACATTGAGGTCATGGGACGCCACCGACTCCGAGATGCCTTCAAGGAGGGGCCCTGAGTTCCCGATGCAGGTCGTACACCCGTAGCCAACGAGGTAGAAGCCGAGGTCGTCGAGAGGGGCGACAAGGTCTGCCCGCTCTAGGTAGTCCATGACCACCCTTGATCCTGGTGCCAGCGAGGTCTTGACCCACGGCTTGGTGGTCAGGCCCTTCGCAGCGGCCGCCTTCGCCACGAGGCCAGCGGCAACCATGACCGATGGGTTCGAGGTGTTGGTGCAACTCGTGATGGCGGCAACGACGACGGCTCCGTCGGCGAGGTCCTTGGCGACACCTGTGCCGGCCGCGACGATCGGCTCGCGTCCCAACGCCGATCGGAACGCCTCGTGGGCGGTCGAGAGAGTCACTCGGTCCTGGGGGCGAGATGGCCCCGACAACGAGGGAACCACGGTGGAGAGATCCAATTCGACGTACTCGGAGAAGATCGGCTCCTGCGCGTCAGCGGTGTACCAGAGGCCCTGGGCCTTGGCGTAGGCCTCGACCAATTCCAACTGCTCCGCTGGCCGACCAGTGAAGGCGAGATAATCCACCGTGATCTGGTCGATGGGGAAGATGGTGCAGGTGGCGCCGTACTCGGGGCTCATGTTGCCGATGGTGGCCCTGGTCTCAAGGCTGAGCGATGCGATTCCCGGCCCGTAGCCCTCAACGAATTTGCCGACGACGCCATGGGCGCGGAGCAGCTCGGTGATGGTGAGCACCACGTCGGTGGCGGTCACTCCCTCCTTGGTCGCCCCGATCAACTTCAGACCGACGACCGGAGGAATGAGCATTGACGTGGGCTGGCCGAGCATCGCCGCCTCGGCCTCGATGCCGCCGACGCCCCAGCCGAGGACGCCAAGGCCATTGATCATCGTGGTGTGCGAGTCTGTGCCCACCACCGTGTCGGGGTACGCCACGCCATCGGTCTCGAACACAACCCGAGCCAAGTGCTCGAGGTTCACCTGATGGCAGATCCCCATGCCTGGCGGAACGACCCGGAACCGGTCGTAGGAGCCCTGGGCCCAGCGGAGGAGCTGGTAGCGCTCGAGGTTTCGCTGGTACTCGATCGCCACATTTTCGTCATAGGAGGCGGCTGACCCAGAGCGCTCCACGATGATGGAGTGATCAGTGACGAGTTCGACGGGAACGAGAGGGTTAATCGCCTCAGCGCTGCCTCCGAGTTCGACGATTGCGTCTCGCATCGCAGCAAGATCAACGACTGCGGGGACTCCAGTGAGGTCCTGCATGAGGACCCGCTCCGGGCTGAAGGCGATCTCGCGTGCCTCGTCGCCTGCAGCCTCACCGTGTGCACCGGGGTTCTCGGCCCACTTGGCCATGGCGGCGATGTCACCGGCGGACACCTTGATGCCGTCCTCGTGCCGAAGCAGGTTCTCGAGGAGGACCTTGATGGAGAAGGGCAGGCGCCTGACGGCGTTGGCATCGAGGCCGGGGGCCGTGAGAGAGAAGATCTCGAGCTCACGGTTTCCAACCCGGAGGGTTGTTAGGGCGTCGAAGCTGTTGGGGTGGGCAGATGAGATGGCCATTCCCCAAGACTACGACGCGCTGCGCAATGTCTTGCCACGAGGGGTTCCTCACGATGCTTCGGCGCCCGGCCATGGCCATGGCTACGATCAGCGGCACGCACTCTGACGACCCAAGGAGACTCCATGGCCCGCTATGACTACCGATGCTCCACGTGCGAGACCACGTATGAGATGTCTCGACCGATGGCCGAAGCTGACGCTCCCGCCACCTGTCCCTCTGGCCACGTCGGTGCAGTCCGATTGCTGCCGGTGTTCGCGACAACCGGATCCGCGTCGGCCCCGGCTGCGGCACCATCGGGTGGTGGCGGCTGCTGCGGCGGCGGATGCTGCAGCTGATTGATGATGAGCGAACTCTCGAGTTTTGACGACTACCCGGTCCACCAGAGCCCTGAGCTGATCGCCAACGCCGCGATCTCCGACAGGAATTTCTACGACCGCTACTACTTCAACATGTACCCCGAGAGCAGGGAGCTGTTCGCCATCTTTGGTCTTGGGCAGTACCCGAATCTGGGGACCACCGACGCCTTCATCGACGTGCGCTACGGCGACAACCAGCACATTGTGCGTTCGTCGAAGCCCCTCGTCGATCGAGGCGACCTCTCGGTTGGGCCGTTCCGGATCGAGGTGCTCGAGCCGCTCAAGCGCCTTCGGGTGATCGTCGAGCCCACGGAACACTCGGTGTCGATGGACGTCACCTTCGAGGGCAACATCGAGGCGATGCTTGAGCCGCGCCAGACCTTGCGGCTGAAGGGCAAGCTGGTCTTCGATACGAACCGGCTCGCCCAGACCGGGAATTGGACTGGGACCCTCAACGTTGGCGGTACAGATTTCACCATCGATGGCTCAGGAAACCGCGATCGATCATGGGGGATCCGTCCTGTGGGAGAACCGGAGCCAGCTGGCATCCGTGAGGGCATGCTCGTGCTCCCGGGCATGTGGAACTACTTCCCGATGCAGTTTGAGGACCACACGATCTTCTACATCTGCCACGAGGACGACGACGGACATCGCCACCTGATCCAGGGGGACCGGGTCTGGCACGATCCGAACCGTGAGATTGAGGATCTCGGACACGTCGAGTGGGAGCACGATATTGAGCCAGGCACCCGTATTGTTCGCTCGTCGGTCCTGAGGTTCCCCAGAGCGGGGATTGAGATCGACTGCGTCTCGGTGCTCCCCAACTTCGTCTCCATCGGGACGGGCTACGGAATCGATGCTGACTGGCGACACGGGATGTATCAAGGCCCCGAGACGGTCACCCAAGGACTCGTGCTGAACGTCGATGAGGTCAAGGGAATCGCTCAGTACGGGATCATCGATCACCTGGCCGAGTTCCGCTACGACGGCCATGTCGGCCATGGACTCCTCGAACAGGGATTCTTTGGACCGTTCCGAGCAGCAGGGATGATGGACGGCCTCAGCGGGGCTGGCGCCTGAGCCCATCTCGTCAGACCTCGTCGCGGATGCGACAATGGCCCCTATGGCCACCCTTGCGCAACGAGTCCTCGATCGACTAACCCCTGCGTTCGACGCGCTCGAGCCCGGTGCTGACCCTGTCCTTCGAGGATCTGACAGGGCCGACTTCCAGGTCAATGGTGTGATGGCGCTGGCGAAGCGTCTCGGGCGCAAGCCGCACGACGTGGCGAGCGAGATCGTGGCGGCGTTGGATCTCAAGGGTCTGGTTGCCGACGTCGAGATCGCTGGACCGGGCTTCATCAATCTCACGGTGAGTGATGAAGCGCTGATCTCGCAGCTCGAGATTATGGCCGCAGACGAAGCTCTCGGCGTACCCGCGGCGCCGCTGCGGCGGACGGTGGTCGTTGACTACTCGGCGCCCAACGTGGCCAAAGAGATGCACGTTGGTCACCTTCGATCCACGGTGATCGGTGACTCGATCTGCCGGATGCTGACGTTCGTGGGCCATGACGTCATTCGGCGGAACCATGTCGGAGACTGGGGAACCCCGTTTGGGATGCTCATCGAGCACTTGTGCGATCTCGGGGAGGACCAAGCGGTGGCTGGTCTTTCGGTCGGTGACCTCAATGGCTTCTATGCGGAGGCTCGAGCGGCGTTTGATGCCGACGAGGCATTCCAAGAGCGCAGTCGGAACCGCGTGGTGATGCTCCAAGGTGGCGATGTTGAGACGCTCCGGCTCTGGCGGATCTTGGTGGCCGAGTCAGTCCGCTACTTCAACGCTGTGTACGGCGATCTTGGAGTTCTGCTCACTGATGCCGATGTAGTGGGGGAGTCGTTCTACAACTCAATGCTTGATGCTGTCGTCGCCGATTTGGATGCCGCCGGCCTGATCCAGGACTCCGGTGGCGCTGCTTGCGTCTTCCCGGCGGGCTTTCGCAACCGGGAGGGTGAGCCACTCCCGTTGATTGTCCGGAAATCCGATGAGGGGTATGGCTATGCGGCCACAGATTTGGCGGCGATCAGAGATCGTGTGTCGAATCTCGGGGCCAGCCGGATCTACTACGTGGTGGGCGCGCCCCAAGCGCAGCATTTCGAGATGGTGTTCGCTGTCGCATCGATGGCGGGTTGGTTGCCTGAAGACACCGAAGCCGTCCATGTGGCATTCGGAAATGTCCTCGGACCTGATCGAAAGATTTTCCGGACCCGCGCCGGAGACACGATCAAGCTTCAGGACCTCCTGGCTGAGGGCGTTGAGCGAGCACGAGATGCTCTCGCTGGTCGAGGAGCGATGGATGACCTTGAACTGATCGCCCGCCAGGTGGCGATGGGGGCTATCAAGTTCGCTGATCTGTCGACCGATCGCCAGCGTGACTATGTCTTCGAGTGGGACAGGATGCTGGCGTTCGAGGGGGCGACGGGCCCCTATCTCCAGTACGCCCATGCTCGCATCCGGTCGATCTTCCGCAAAGTTGATCACGCTCCGGTGTCCGGGGGCATCATCCTGGCTGAGCCAGCGGAGCGAGCCCTCGCTCGTCACCTCGTGGCGCTCCCTGAAGCGGTGGCCTCAGCGCTTGAAACGATGAGTCCATCAAAGCTCTGCCAGTACCTCTTTGAACTCGCCCAGTGCTTCACGACCTTTTACGAGACCTGCCCGGTGCTCAAGGCATCAGATGACGCGGTGCGATCGAGCCGGCTCGAGCTGTGCGAACTCACTGCCACGACGCTGCGACTCGGTCTTGATCTTCTCGGAATTGAGGCTCCCGAGCACATGTAAGCCGATGAGGATTCGTCCGCCGTCGGCGGTAGAATTCGTGTCATGAGGATGCTCCGAATGACGGCGGGTGTCGTCGTGTTCGGGCTTGCCGGAACAGCCTCACTCTCTGGGGCAGTCGCAGGAGCGGCGTCGACGCCGATCAACGTGTCGCAGCGTTGGGTTGACAATCTCGATCGCTACAGCCTGCCCAGCACGATTGCCCAATCCTCACCGGTGATTGCCCATCTGGCAGGCACCCCTGAGGCTCCAAAGGCTGATGTCGTCGTCGGGGACCGAGGAGGGAACCTCTTCGCCTTGGATCTGGCGACCGGTGATGCAGTTGGCGGTTCGCCGGTGCTTCGCCACGTTGGCCTCCCCATCGACTCGGCACCCTCATCGATTCGAAATGGTGCCGATCCCTTCGACACCGTCTACGTAGGCCTCGGAAGCAGAGCGGTGGCGTGCAGTTCGGCCGGTGGCTATCTGGCGGTGAACCACGACGGAACCACCCGATGGCGCGCTATCGCCAACAATCCGGACACTGACACGGCCTGCTTGCACAACACCGTCATGGCGGGTCTCACGATTGCGAACCTGCTCAGCGGTGTCGCCGTTGCGATCGCGCCAAGCCTCGGACAGGGCCAAATGGCATTCAAGGCGAAGAACGGCAAACCGGTCGTGGGCTGGAACTTTTGGTACCAAGCCGACTCCTCGGTCTCGACGCCGGCTGTGGCCAAACTCGACGGGGCCTCAGGTCCACTGAGCGTGATCGAAGGCGGGGACTCCACCGCTGGACTTTCCTATGGCGTGACGTATCGCAACGGCGGCCACATCAGGATCATCGCCAACACTGGCAACGGCGGAACGCTTGGCCCCGGAGGCACACGCTGCTCCTACGACACCTATGCCAACGGCGGCCAGATCGTCGAGTCGTCACCAGCCGTCGGCCACATCCTGAGCAACGGTGGTATCGGGATTGCCTCGGGGATGGGCTACTACCCAGACCCTGCCTACCGAGGGTCATCGAACACCATCTTCGTGATCAACAAGCGTTGCCAGTTGGTGTGGAGCAAAGAGCTCGATCACGAGACGGGATCACCGATCATCGCTGACGTGACCGGCACTGGCTCCTTGGCCGTGATCGTCGCCACGCAGGGCGTCAGCCGGAATGGCGATACTGAGCAGGGAACGCTCTATGCCTTTGACGCAGCAACGGGGAAGAAACTCTGGAAGGTGGCCACGGGAGCAGTGATCGGGTCTCCCGTGGCTGCCGACCTCACTGGCAAGGGCTACGCCGATGTGGTGGTGGCCTCCGCCAGCGCGTGGGGAGCCAACGGTGGGTTGCAGATCATCGACGGGACCACTGGTGAGAAGGTCTGGCGTGAAGAGCTCGGCATCGTGGGCCAGAACTCGCCGCTGATTACCGCGGATCCCAATGGCCACATCGGGATCACGATCGCCGGGTACAAGGGCGAGACCTATGGAACCGGCGCCTGCAGAATGTCATTCTGTCTCGCCAGCACCGTGGCCCACTTTGAAGTCACCGGGTCATCGGCAACCTGGCTGGACAACCCTGCAACTTCGTGGCTGCAGTTCCACCACGACGCTCAATTGAGCGGGAACGTCGACGGCCCAACGGGCTGAGTCGGCAGATCGCACACCAGCGTTCTCCCGGCTAGGGTCGCCTGTGGCGCCGGGGAAATCTCAGGCGTGGTCGTCCCGGAATACCGCGGCCACAGCCACAAATCTGAGGGGGAGTTCCTATGAAGGTCCAGGCAGCAGTGTGCACCGGTCTCCACGAGCCATGGCAGACCCGTGAAGTCGAGATCGACGAGCCACATGCCCATGAGGTCAAGGTCAAGATGGCCTACTCGGGGATGTGCCACTCCGACGAGCATCTTCGGACCGGCGACATCTCCGCCCCGCTCGAGACGCTTCAGATCTTCGGCGTCGAGTCGATGTTCCCCATTCTTGGTGGCCACGAGGGCTCCGGCGTCGTCGAAGAGGTCGGCCCAATGGTCGATTCAGTCGTTGTCGGCGACCAGGTCGCGGTGGCCTTCATCCCCGCCTGTGGCACCTGCTTCTGGTGTGCCAGTGGCCGTCAGCACCTCTGCGACCTCGGCATGACGACGCTCGCCGGTCCGATGATCGCCGACCAGACCTGGCGCTATCACCTCGATGGCCAGAACCTGAACCGCATGGCCCAGCTCGGCACCTTCGCTGAGACCATGGTTGTTCATGAGTCATCGCTCGTGAAGATCGCCCCTGACGCCAATCTCAAGGCCGCAGCCCTGATCAGCTGCGGTATCTCCACCGGCTTTGGATCGGTGATTGACCGAGCCAAGCTTGTTCCTGGCGAGGTTGTTGTGGTCGTCGGCGCCGGTGGTGTTGGATCGGGCGCGATCCAGGGCGGCCGGATCGGCGGAGCCGGAGCAGTCGTCGTGGTGGACCCAGTGGAGTCCAAGCTCGAGCGAGCCACCAAGATCGGTGCCACGCATACGGCCACCAACATGATCGATGCCACCTTCATCGTGGCCGAGCTGACGCAAGGTCGGATGGCTGACGTGGTCGTCTTGACCCCAGGCGTGCTGACCGGTGACTTCATCGCCTCGGCCTGCGGGATTGGTTCGAAGGATGCGCGGATCGTGGCCACCGCCATCGCCCCTGCGTCGCAGGACACCGTCTCGTTGAACCTCTTCAACTTCTCGATGTTTAACCAGGCGTTGCTCGGCACTGTCTTCGGCTCAGTGAGTCCTCGGGTCCAAGTGCCTCGTCTCCTCAAGCTCTACGACCAGGGCCTGCTCATGGTTGATGAACTGATCACCACCGAGTACACCGTCGATCAAGTCCAACTTGGCTACGACGATCTCGCCGATGGCAAGAACGTACGAGGCATCGTTAAGTTCGGCTGAGCCCCGACCGTTGGGAACGCAGCGTCCCAGACGAAAATGAACGGCTTCTCACGACGATCCGGGGCCTCAGGGCTCCGGATCGTCGCGTGGCGGCTACCCCTTCGAGCACGCCGACGCCGTAGGCGAGGTCGTCGAGGGTGGAGATCGCCGCAAAGGTGACGAGGTTGAGTCTTCGGTCGGTTGCCCGCCATCGCGACACCGCTGAGGTGACGGCGATGGCGGCAAGAGGCCGGCGCAACCGTCGACTTACGACTCCTGCGAGGAGGAGCACCGGACCATAGGTGCGAACCGTTTGCCGGGCCAAGGTGGGCCCAGCGCGGAGAGAGCCCTCGACGGCAAGAGACCACGCCGTGCGCCCCGGCGAGGAAACAACTCCTCGGAGTCGACGGGCCAAGATGGCCCATGCGACTCCCAGGAGGCTGGCGCCAACCAGGGGCTGACCCAGCACCACCGAGGCCCACGCCCCAATGGTCCACGCTGATCCGCTGATCGGCGCGGCAATATCCCCGTGGCGAGCCTCGAGGCGAGCGGCACTCGATCCGTACTGACGACGTTGTCCGAGCCAGGCCCGAGCGGTTGCCCGGGCCGGGTGTTCGACGACCACCGCTGGCTCGTAGCGAACGGCCCAGCCCGCTGCCGCAAGCCTCCAGACCAGATCAACGTCCTCCCCAGCTGAGAGGTCCTCATCAAAAGGCCGCTGGCCGATCGAGGTCCTGAGGAGCAGAGTGGCCGAGGGGACAAAACTCACGGCACCGCCGGGTCGAACGAGTGCGGGGTAGTGCCCGAGGTCGAGGGGCGAGGCTGAGCGCTCGAAGCGGCCAAGGAAGCCCTCATCGTCGGCCCCCGAGATCCGTGGCGCCACCGCAGCGACACCGGGGTCTGCGAAGTGGGCGACAAGAGGGTTGAGGAACCCGGCAGGAACCCGGCAGTCAGAGTCAATGAAGCAGACGAACGGTGTGGTCACCAACGCCATGCCCGAGTTACGAGCCGCAGCGGGCCCGCGGGAGATCGGATGACGAACAACGATGGCGCCATGCGCCTCGGCGATTGACCTGAGGACGTCACCGTCGCGACTGGCGTCATCGACGACGATCGTGTGGAGTCCGACGAGATCACCAAGGAGCGCTTTGAGCTCCAGGGGTCTGTCACGGACCGGAATGACCACCGTGACCTGGTCAGTGCCGAGGTGGGCCTCCGGAGGCCATGAGGGATTGAGCATTCCGGCATCGAGCAGGGTGGTGGCGAAGGTCCGTGCGGCCGTTGTCTCTCCGAGCACCGCTCCCTCGAGAAGATCGTCGAGCAGCATTGCTCCCGCCTCGGAGATCCGCAAGAGGCGAAACGGGGCACCTCCGGCCAAGAGGGTGGGCTCGAGACGCCTCACGCCGCGCTCGAGGGCCACGGTGCATCCGGCGGGGACGATGCGATCCGGTGGCGGCTCGATGGCGGTGGGTCCCGAGGGAAGCGGTGGCGTCACAGCGTTCTCGGAGGCGAGGCGTTCGGTGGCCACTGATGGGGCATCAAGAGGTGGGGCATGGGTTGTTCTCACTTCCCCCCCGGCGCACGATGGAGGCTGACTTGAGAGTAGAACGGATACGACCACAGGACCACCACAGGCCGATGGAGGAGTCAGGTTGCCTCCGGCCATCGCTGAGGTGCGAGAATAAGAGCACTCATTCGTCGACCCCTTGAAACGAGGGTGTCGGAAAGGCAGGAGCAGCACAATGGACGAGCGCACCACCACCGCACGCGACGAGGACGTTGCCGACGAGACCATCGTTGTCGATGACCTTCTTGTCGAGGAAGTCTCGATCGACGGCATGTGTGGCGTCTACTAGTCACGTGAGCACTCGGCCAGAGGCCGGACCGCTGGTGTTCGATGCCGGCCTCGCATGGGCGATCCATCCCCAGGTGGCGCTGCGCGATGAAGAGTTCGGGGCTCTCGCCTACCACTATGGGACGAGGAGGCTTGTCTTCTTGAAGTCTCGACCTTTAGTGGAACTCGTCCGTGTCCTCGAAGACCACGACACTGCAACCTCTGCGATCAGCGCAGTGGTCGAAGAACACCAGTACCTGAACTACGAGGCGGCACTTGCCCGACTCGCCAACTCGGAGGTCATCGTTGTCCGTTGAACCAGCTCCTTCACTGCGAGACCGCTTCAAGCTCGGCCTGCAGGCACCCATCTGTCTGACCTGGGAACTCACCTACGCCTGCAATCTCGCCTGTATCCACTGTCTCTCGAGTTCGGGTCGGCGCGACCCTGATGAATTGACCACGGCGGAAGCCATGGGCCTCATCGATGAGATGGCTGCGCTTCAGATCTTCTACGTGAACATCGGTGGGGGCGAGCCAATGGTGCGAGGGGATTTCTTCGAGATTGTGGACCATGCCGTCGACAAGGGTGTCGGCGTGAAGTTCTCGACCAATGGGACGCGGATGACGAAAGAGCGAGCCGTTCGTCTCGCTGCCACCGGCTACGTCGATGTGCAGATCTCCATCGATGGCACCGACGCGGCGACCAACGATGCGATCCGAGGGGAAGGCTCGTTTGCTGCAGCCACCAAGGCGATGGACAACCTCGCCGAAGCTGGCTTTGGTGAGTTCAAGATCTCCGTCGTGATGACCCGAGAGAACACGCCGCAAATCGATCAGTTCGCTGAGATTGCTGATCGTTATGGGGCTCAGCTCCGTCTCACCCGGATGAGGCCCTCTGGCCGTGGCGCTGACACGTGGGACCAGCTCCATCCGACAGCGCAGCAGCAGCGAGACCTGTACCGGTGGTTGCTCGACCATCCCAAGGTCCTCACTGGTGACTCGTTCTTCCATCTCTCAGCCCTTGGAGAGTCTCTCGACGGCCTCAACCTGTGCGGTGCCGGTCGGGTGGTCTGTCTGATTGACCCCGTCGGCGATGTGTACGCCTGCCCATTTGTGATCCACGACGACTTCAAGGCGGGCAACGTTCGCCACGAAGGCGGGTTCACCACGGTGTGGCGGGACTCGGATTTGTTCACGTCGCTGCGGGAGCCGTCGAGCGCAGGAGCCTGCGCATCGTGTGGCTCCTACGACGCGTGTCAAGGGGGCTGCATGGCCGCCAAGTTCTTCACGGGCATCGCCCTTGATGGCCCTGACCCCGAATGTGTCTTCGGACATGGTGAGACCGCCATGGCGGCGGTGCCAGTGGCGCTGCGACCGGGCCCGTCGATTGACCACTCGTCGCGGGTCCCCGTGACCTTGGGCATGCCAGGCTGATCCATGGTGCTGACCGATCCGCTGGGCCTGGGTCTGGCGACTCTCCCAAGCCGGGTCGTCTTCGGACCCCATGCGACTAACCTGGGTCGACGCCGAGGCTTCAGTGCGGCCCATGCCACCTACTACGCGCGACGCGCTGAAGGCGGTGCAGGGTTGATCGTGACCGAGACGGCGTCGGTTCATGAGAGCGATTGGCCCACCGAGTGCTCGCCGCTGGCCGAGCGCTCCGGCGAGGGCTGGGCGCTGATCGCCGACGCATGTCACCGTGCGGGCTCGGTGGTGATCGCTTCCCTCGGCCATGCCGGGAGCCAAGGATCCTCGAGTTATTCGCAAGGGCCCCTCTGGGCCCCATCCCGTGTCCCAGAGGTGAACTCTCACGAGGTGCCACTCTCAATCGGAGACGCAGAGGTCAACGCGCTGATCGCCGGCTTCCGCTCCGCCGCTCAACTCGCGAGAGAGGCCGGTCTCGATGGGGTGGAGATCAATGCCGGGCAATCCAGCTTGCTCCGCCAATTTGCCTCAGGCCTGACAAACCAGCGCCACGATCGATACGGCGAGGATCGGATGCTTCTCACCCGTCAGGTGATCGAGGCGGTTCGAGAGGAGATCGGTGATGCCATCGTCGGCTTGCGATTCTGCGCCGACGAACTCGCTCCATGGGCCGGGATTACTCCCGAGACAGCGGTGAGCCTGAGCACTGAGTTCGCCGAGACGGTGGACTACCTCGCAGTGGTGAGGGGGTCGATTTACTCCGCCGCCGCCACGCAGCCTGATCTCCATGAGGCACCGGGATTCAACATCGGGATCACTCGATCGATCAGCGAGGCGCTCAAGGCTGTTCGGGGGGCTGCGGCGCCGGCGGTCTGTCTCCAGGGCTCCATCGTCGATCCCACCATGGCCGAACAGCAGGTACTCGAGGGTGTCTGTGACCTCGTTGAGATGACCCGAGCCCAGATTGCCGATCCCGACCTCGTCGCCAAGGTTCGCCGGGGAGATGCTTCTCGAGTTCGACCCTGCCTGCTGTGCAACCAGCGATGCGTGGTTTCGGACCCTCGGAACCCCATCGTGAGTTGTGTCGTGAACCCCTCCGCTGGTCACGAGACAGCCGACGCCCATCACGACCCTGATCGATCGGTGGCCCACGTCGATGCGGTCCCAGCCCTTGTGATCGGTGGCGGCGTGGCCGGTATGGAAGCGGCGAGGAGTTTGGCTCGACGAGGACACGACACTCGGCTCGTGGAGGCATCGGGCCGTCTGGGGGGCACACTGCTCGATGCCATGGAGATTCCTGGACGATCACGGCTGGGTCTGCTTCTCGGCTGGTTGGCAGCGGAACTGGATCACGAGGGCGTCACGGTTGAGATGAATCGCCACATCGGGGTGGGTGACCTCGAGGCTTTCAATGGCCCGGTGGTGGCTGCGATCGGGGCGATGGATGCGCCCACAACGCTGCGTGACGGTGACGATGGGTCTGTAGTGATGCTGAGCGCCGCCGACGTGATTGCCGGCCGATCATCGGTCGCTGACGGCGAGGGAGCGGTGGTGATCCTTGACCCCATCGGCGGACCCATAGGGGTCGGCGTGGCCGAGATCCTGGCCGGCGATGGCCCCGTGGCACTCGTCACCCCGGATCTGATTGTTGGCAGTCAACTGGCGATGTCAGGCGATCTCGTGGCCGCCAATGCTCGGCTCGCTGGACGTGGCGTTGAGATCGTCGCCCATTCAGAGGTTGTTGCGGTTCGCAACGGTGCTGCGACGATTCAAGACCGCTATACCGGGGCCATGCGAGAGATTCAGACTCGGGGCATCGTTGATGCCGGCCATCGGCTGCCGAGAACCACTGACTTGGCCGAGGCCGAGGGTCTGGTCTTCGTTGGCGATGCCGTGGCGCCCCGCTCGATTTACGAGGCAATCCTTGAAGGACGACGGGTTTCCAGTGACGCCGTCACTCAGCACCACGCTTTGGAGGCTCTCCGATGAGCAGTGCCGGTCGCTACGAGATGCTCTTTACGCCCTTGGAGCTCGGGCCGGTGTTGGTCAAGAATCGGTCGGTCTTCTCCGCACACTTGACCAACTATGCCGAGGACGGGATGCCGTCGGCGCAGCACGTGGCGTACTACGAGGCTCGGGCGCGTGGTGGAGCGGGCTTGATTATTACCGAGGAACACTCCACGCATCCCACGGACTGGCCCTATGAGAAGTTGATCCACGGCTTCAATCCAGCGGTGCTCCCGGGCTACCGGGCGATTACCGACGCGGTGCATCGCCACGGCACGCCGATCTTCGCCCAGATCAACCACAACGGCGGACAGGCTTCGGGTTTGTACTCGAGGCTCGCGGTATGGGCCCCCTCGCCGGTGGCCGACCCACTCTTCCGAGAAGTCCCCAAGGCTGTCGATCTCGCTGAGATCGCAGAGATCGTGGAGAGTTACGCCGACGTGGCGGCTCGATGCATCGAAGGCGGATTCGATGGCGTCGAACTGCAGTGTTCGCACTCCTCGATCGTCAGAGGCTTCTTGTCGCCGGCTACCAACAAGCGGACCGACGCCTACGGCGGAAGCCTCGAGAACCGGGCGCGTCTGCTCATGGAGATCATTGAGGCGGTACGAAGCGCCATCGGGCCCGGTGTCGCTCTTGGGGTACGCCTGTGCGGTGATGAGCTCATCGATGGCGGCACCACGCTCGATGAGGCGGTGGCGGTGGCCATCATGGTCGAGGCGACGGGTCGAGTCGATTACATCAACACCTCCATTGGTGTGGCGACGGCCAGCCTCTTCATGGTGGAGGCCTCGATGGCGGTCAAGCCTGGCTACAGCCTCTTCATCCCTTCAGCGATCCGGGCCGAAGTGGACTTGCCGGTGGTGGCAGTCGGTCGGTTCAAGGATCCGCTCCAGGCTGACCGAGCGCTCACCGAGGGTCACTGTGACCTCGTGGGAATGGTTCGGGCACAGATTGCAGACCCCGATTTCATGATCAAGGCTCGATCAGAGCATGCCGACGACATCCGGTTGTGCCTGTCGTGCAATCAGGAGTGTGTTGGTCGCATGGGCTTGAATCGCTGGCTCGGCTGCATCGAGAACCCGCGCACGGGACGAGAGTCAGAGCCTGTGGCGCTGCGCCCCGGACCTCCTCGAGATGTGCTTGTCGTCGGAGCCGGGCCCGCTGGTCTCCAGGCTGCACTCGCCGCCGCCCGCCATGGACATCGAGTCTCGGTGGTCGAGGCATCCGATGAGCCGGGTGGACAGGTCCGCCTCGCCGCCAGGGTCCCCGGGCGAGCAGAATTCGGCGACCTGGTGCGCAATCAACTCTCGGAATTGGCGCTCCTTGGGGTCACGGTCAAGACCGGGACATGGGTCGATGCAACCTATGTGGCGGATCACGCCCCCGATGTGGTGGTGGTGGCCACAGGCTCGACGCCAGCAAGCCCCTGGTGGGCTCCTGGCGAACCTGATCCCACGCACCCTCTGTTGTGCGACGTCCGTCATGTCCTCGACGGCACGGCATCGCCCTCTGGTCGGGTCCTTGTTGTCGACGAAATGGGCTTTCATCATGCGACCTCAGTTGCCGAGGTCCTCGCTGATCGAGGCTGTGACGTCGAGGTGGCGAGCCCGTCCCTGGTGGTCGGCCAAGACCTCGGGATCACCCTCGATATGGAGCAGTGGTGGATCCGAGCGAGCGCCAAGGGGATCACGCAACGTTCGAGCGCACTGGTCACGGGACTCATCCCAGGAGGAGTCAGCCTCCAGAATGTCCTGACCGGCGAGGCCTCAGAGGCCTTCTACGATGCGGTCGTCCTGGCTATTCCCGCCGACGCCGCCGATGGCCTCTTCCATGAGTTGGTGGCCACAGGTGTCGAAGCACACCGAGTCGGTGATGCGCTGGCCCCGAGGCGAGCGCACAGCGCGGTCCTTGATGGGGAGCACGTGGGGTTGGCATTGTGATTGCCGTTATCCCAGTGCGAGGTGGGATCCTGCCCATCGGAGCCGAAGAGGCGATTACCGAGGCATCGGGGAGGACGCTTCTCATCGGGGAGCAGGTGAGTCTCGCTGCACGCTCGATCACGGTGGACGTCGAATCACTAGAACTGGCCGAGGTCGGACCCTTTCGTCCCGCAGCGTGGTCCAAGGCGCTCGCTGGGCATCTCACTGATGCGATCGTGGTGTTTCCAGGTTCTCCCGACGGACGTGATCTCGCCCCCCGTCTGGCCGCGGCCATGGGTCGTCCGCATCTCGCTGGGGCGCTCCGGGTGACTGAGTCGAGCGTGACCGTCCCTCGTTTTGCCTCGAGGGTCCTGTTGGACTCGCCGCTTGCCGGCTCTGTCGTGGTGACACTCCAGGCGGGTCTCGCCTCGGCCGCTCGTCCCATGGAACCAGGGACGCACGCTCCGGTCGAGGTGGCCTTGGTGCTCTCTGATATTCCTGATCCTGTCGTTCTTGAGGTGGAGCCAGCCGACCCAGAGACGCTCGATCTTCGAGAGGCCAAGCGGCTCTTCGCAGGTGGTGCGGGTCTCGATGGCCCTGGACGCTTCGTCACCCTGGGTGATGTAGCCGGGGCGGTGGGGGCCTCAATGGGAGCCACCCGGGTGATCACTGACCGTGATTGGGTGCCGTTTCGGCGCCAGATCGGAACGACCGGTGTCACCGTGGCTCCCGATCTCTATGTGGCCTTCGGGATCTCCGGTGCGGTCCAGCACACCGCGGGCCTTGGTGCTCCCGAACACATCATTTCGGTGAACCACGATCGTTCGTGCCCGATGATGGCCATGGCCAACTTGGCCGTCGTGGCGGATGCCAACGCCGTGCTCGACGAGTTGCACCATCTCCTTGGAGGTGACGCCAGTGCCTGACTTTGACGTCATTGTGGTGGGAGCGGGTCCCGCAGGATCGATCGCTGCTCTCGAGCTCGCCCGAGGCGGGGCATCGGTGGCCCTGATCGAGCGTGGGGTCTATCCCGGCTCGAAGAATATGTACGGCGGGGTCGTGTACCCGCGGATCCTTGATTCGATCATTCCGAACTGGCACGAAGAGGCCCCCATCCAGCGCCATGTGACCCGCCGCCAGACCATGATGATGACCGATCATCAGGCGATGACCGTCGACTTCCGGACCACGAGCTGGGGGAGTGCCCCCTACAACGGCGTGACGGCGTTCCGATCGGAATGGGATCGCTGGCTGGCCCAGCACGCCGTCGATGCCGGAGCCACGCTGATCTGCTCGACCACGGTGACCGGTCTGTTACGTGACGCCAATCGGATCATTGGCGTCACGACCGACCGCTCAGATGGGGATCTCACGGCCGACCTGGTGGTGGCCTGTGACGGAGCGAACTCGTTCTTGGCCAGAGAGGCGGGTCTCTACAAAGAATTCGATGCCTCGCACTTCACCCTCGGAGTCAAAGAGGTCCTCCACCTCGGCAAGGACGAGATCGATCGGCGCTTCAACGTGTCCGATCATGACGGGGTCGACATCGAGATGGTCGGAGCCACTGGTCCCATCGCTGGTGGAGGGTTCCTCTACACGAATCTCGACAGTGTGGCGGTTGGTGTGGTCCTCAAACTCAACAGTCTTGCGGCCGCCAACACCCGACCCGAGGACGTGATCGCCACCTTGAAGCGACACCCGGCGATCGCTCCCTTGGTCGCCGGGGGCGAGTTGGTCGAGTACTCGGCGCACCTCATTCCTGAAGGTGGCTACGACGCTATGCCCACGCTCGGTATGTCGGGGCTCTTGGTGTGCGGCGACGCTGCCTCGTTAACCTTGGCTGCGGGGATCTGGCTCGAAGGTGTGAATTTTGCGATGGCTTCGTGGGCCGCCGCTGCCCAGGCCGCCTTGGAGGCTCGAGAGGCAGGACGTCCAGCGGAAGCGCATCGCTCCTATCGATCGCTGCTCGAAGGAAACTTCGTCCTTCAGGACCACAAGCGGCTGCGCCACATGCCCGAACTGATTTTCTCCCACTTTGTCCAACACCAGCAGGCGGCGATGGTGTGCGACGTCGTCGAGGATCTCTTTACGGTGACGAATCCCACCCCCAAGCCACGCCTGCGCCGCATCGTGAACGATGCTCGCAAGGCCAACGGCGTGACGCACCGAGATCTGCTGCGCACCACCTGGCGAGCAGCGAAGATGTTCTTCTGATGGGAGCACCGAACGACATGAACGAGGCCCGCTACGACGAGATCGGGTTTGAGGAACGGATGGCGACGGTTGTCTTCGACGTCGCAGCCGAGGCCCACATCGTGGTCGACGGCGATGTCTGCCAGGGCTGCACCACCAAGGCGTGCGTGTCGGTGTGCCCGGCCAACCTGTTTGTTCCCCTCTCTTCGGGAGGCATCTTGTTCAACTACGAACAGTGCTTCGAGTGTGGGTCGTGCTATCTGGTGTGCAACGAGGAAGGTGCGATCTCGTGGCGCTACCCAGAGGGCGGCCGAGGTGTCGCACTTCGCCATGGCTAATTCTCGACGAATCGTCGTTGCCGTCAAGCTGGTGGCGACTGAGGTCTCTGTCGATCCGATTCGCGGCAAGGTCCATGTCGACCCCCGCTTTCTTGCGATCTCCGCCGCCGATCAGGCAGCCTTCGGTCTTGCACTCGCTCTGGCCCCACGTCTCGGCGCCACCGTCGAGGTCGTCTCGGTGGGACCACCCGAGTGTGTCGAGGTCCTTCGCGACATGATCGCCGCCGGAGCATCGTCGGCGACCAGAATCGCTATCGAGGCTGATGCCACCCATGGCGAGTCGGTGGCGGGCGACCTCGCTGGCCAGTGGGATTCTGCATCGGTGGCCGCAGTGATGGCTCCGATCATCGCCGGTGCTGATGTGGTGCTCTGTGGCGACTACTCACTGGACCGGGGGAGTGGTTCGGTTCCGGCGTTCCTGGCGCACCACCTCTCATCAGCCCAGGCGCTCGGTCTGGTAGCGGTCCGTATTGAGGGCGAACGAGTTCTGGCTGAGCGCCGACTGGATGCTGGCCGGCGGGAGCATCTCGAGATCCCCCTTCCAGCCGTGCTTTCGGTCGAACCTTCTGTTGCCGTCGCCCCGCGCTCGTCGCTGGCGGCCAGCCTCGCCACGCCGGCCTCTGCCGTGGGGTTCGTCAGGGCCATCGCTCCACAAGGAGCGGAGCCGGGTCCACCGGCTGGGACGAGGCAGCGCCCCTATCGCCCCCGCCCAGCATTTGTCCGCCCACCGGAATCGGACTTGCCAGCGTGGCGCCGGGTGGTCGAGCTCACCGGAGCACTGAGTGATCGTGAAGCGCCGACGACGATCGAGGTTGACCCGCCCGAGGCGGCGGCGGCCATCGTCGAGCAGCTTCGGGCGTGGGGCTACCTCGAGTGACCACACCCGAGGGAGCGCTCTTGGCCGATGCGACCTCGACCGAGATCGCCGCACGTGGTCCTCTGATCCTGGTCGTGCCGCTCGGTTCGATCGAGCAGCACGGAGCCCATCTGCCTCTGGGTACTGACGGTCTCCTCGCTGAGGAGCTCTGCGCCCGCCTAGCGGCCGAACGCAGCGATGTCGTCGTTACTCCCGTCGTCCCCTTCGGGGCCAGCGGGGAGCATGAGGGATTCGCCGGGACGGTGTCCCTGGGGAGCGACGTGCTCTCCTCAGTGCTGACCGAAATCACTCGCTCGGCTCGTTTTTCGTTTCGTGGCGTTGTCTTTGTCTCGGGCCACGGGGGCAATGCCGAGGCGATGGCTCGCTCCGGTGCCGTTGCTGAGCACGAAGGCGATGTGGTGATGATGTTCCTCCCCCGGATCGACGGGGCTGACGCCCACGCCGGTCTGACCGAGACTTCGGTGGTCTTAGCCATCGATCCCCGCCTCGTGCGCAATGATGAAGCCATGCCCGGTGTCACCGCCCCCCTCTCTGAGATCGCCGATGCCCTCCGCAGCGGTGGCGTGTTGGCAGTGAGTCCCAACGGCGTGCTGGGGGACCCGACGGGGGCGACCGCCGTCGAAGGTCGCCGGGTCGTGGCATCACTGGCCGCGCAGCTCTCGACTGCTGTGGCAGCGAGGTTCGACGCATGAGCCGGGTTGCCGTGGTGACCGGCGCTGCTCGAGGCATTGGTGCGGCCACCGTGGATGCCCTTGTGGCGCAAGGTCTCTGTGTGGTGGCGGTCGACCGGTGTCGGGACGACCCGGCAATCGGGTACCCCTTGGGCACCAAGGCCCAACTGGATTCAGTGGTCCATGGACACGGAGACCGTGCTCTTGGTCTCGTGGCGGATGTTCGATCGAGTTCTGACATGCAGTTGGCCGTGGACACGGCCGTCGAACACTTCGGTCGTCTCGATGTTGCGGTGGCCTGTGCCGGCGTGATCGCCGGCGGAGGACCCTTGTGGGAGATGAGTGACGCGGCCTATGACGCCGTGATTGACATCAACCTCAATGGAACCCGGCGGCTGTTCTCGGCGGCAACTCCTTCACTCCTCGAGAGCGGTGCTCCTCGCCATGGCCGGCTCATTGCTGTGTCATCGGCAGCAGGCCTCATCGGTCTGCGTCACCTCGCCGCCTACTCGGCGGCCAAACACGGCGTGGTCGGCCTCACCAAGTCGTTGGCCTGCGATCTCGCCGGGACTGGGGTGACGGCGAACGTGATCTGTCCAGGGTCGACCGACACGTCGATTCTCGGCGCGTCCGCCGACCTCTATGGCCTCGACTCGACGGCGGATTTCATCGAGCATCAACTGCTCGGTCGACTGTTGTCACCGAAGGAGCCGGCTTCGCTGATCGCATGGATTGCTTCAGAGGCGTCGAGTGGCGTCACCGGCGCTGCGCTGTCGGTTGATGGCGGGATGACCGCCACCTAACAACAACGAGGCCTCAGGCGCTCGTCGCCGAGGTCGCCGCACGCCAGAGTGCGAGGTAGCTCGAGTAGGTGAGTGCAGGCGTGATGTAGCCCGATGCTTCAAGTTCGGCGTGATAGCGCGGGAGGTTCCGCCACGGAATGCCCATGTCGACGTGGTGGGCCAAATGCCAACCGGTGTTGTAGGGGACGAACCAGATCCGAGCGATCAGGTGCTGGGTGACATTGTGGGTGGTGACACGGCGGTCCCGGCCTGCCTCCATGCCTCCGTGTTCACCGATGGCCCGAAGGCGATTCAGGACGCGCCATTGGGTCATCCATGGGAGCCACCAGAGCAGTGGGTAGGCCCACCATGCACCGGTTGCCGCCCAAGAGACGCCCCACAGGACAGCCTGGGTTCCAAGGATGGGCCCAGAGATCGTTCTCCCGGCCTTGGTGCGCATCGCGGCGAGGAGGACTCGGAAGTTCTTCCACCCGGAGATCCCGACGGCGTCACGCAGGAGTCGACGACGGAGATCCGCTGGTTCGCAGGGGTAGCCAGCGTAGAAGGCGATATCGGGTTCCTCGGGACCGAACTCCTCTCGATGATGGGCGAAGTGGCTCCGCCGATAGAGGCCGATGGGCACAAAGGCTGGGTAGGCAATGAGCCACCGCCCGACGTCATCGTTGAGGCGCTTTGAGGTGAACAGGAGCTTGTGAGCTGCTTCGTGCATCAAGATGGCGAATCGCACGTAGATCGGTCCCATGGCGACAAAACCAATGAGGACAACCCACCACTGGCCTAACTGAGTCGCTGCGGCGAAGATCGCCACGACGAAGAACCAGAGGATCACGACGCTCAGGCCATTGCGACGATCGTCGATTCGCCGGAACTCCGCGCGTAGGTCGGGTGCGAGCTTTCCGCTCGGCTCAAGGCGCGTGGTGGGGAACACCTGCGGCCTTGCCGACGACGGTGGGACGAGGCTCAATGGCACGAGATGACCTTATCGACCCAGTGGCGAGAACGACCCCCGCCTCAAGGTGACGAGGGTTTCTCGAGGCGTGCGACGAAGACCCCTGCCTCGGTACGCCGTGAAAAGCCCAACTTAGCCAGGAGATTTGAGACGTAGTTCTTCACCGTCTTCTCAGCGAGGAACATCTCGTCAGCGATCTGTCGGTTGGTAAGGCCATCGGCGATCAGGTCGAGAATGCGGCGCTCTTGGGGAGAGAGGCGGTCCAAGCGCTCCTCCTCGGCTTCTCGCGATTTCAAGCGCCGGCGCACGTGGGCGACGATCTCAGGGTCGAGGAGGGTTCCTCCCTTGGCAACCGTGCGGACCGCCGTGACGAGCTCAGAGGCGCCGATCTCCTTCAGGACGTAGCCCGCAGCCCCCGCCATAATGGCGGCGACATGAGCCTCATCATCAGAGAACGAGGTGAGCATGAGGCACCCCACCGCGGGATCGCGTTCTTTGAGCCAGCGGCAGACTTCAATCCCGCTGCCATCAGGCAGACGGACGTCGAGCACGGCGACGTCGATGTGGGGCAAGGAGGCTGAGGTGGCCTCCTCGACGGTGCCTGCCTCAGAGACAACGACCAAGTCAGTCTCCTGCTCAAGGAGATCTCGTACCCCTCGCCGGACGATCTCGTGGTCATCGACGAGGAAGATGTCGATGCTCATGGCAGCTCCCCGTTCAGTGTTGCGACGTACCAGGTCAGCATCGATCCGCCCTTGGGCGACGCCGAAAGCGCACACCACCCACCAAGTGACTGCGCCCGCATCGTCATGTTTGAGATGCCGTGGCCGTTGGGGCCTGGCGCCGCTGCGTTGGGGGACCCGGACTCGTCAACACCGATCCCGTGATCGAGGACTTCAAGAGCAAGGCCCTCATTATCGACGTGGAGAGAAACCTCAGCGGATGTCGACTGAGCGTGGCGGACGACGTTGGCGAGCGCTTCCCTGAGCGTGGCAACCAAATGGCTGGCAGCGGCGTCGCCGACGAGAATGTCAATTGGTCCCTCAATGGTGACGGAAACGTCGACGCCGAGTCGCTGGGTTACTTCGTCGCAGATCTCGAAAATCTCACGCCGGAGAGAAACCCCCGCCCCTGGTGCCTGTCGTCCGAGAGCAAAGATGGTCGAGCGAATCTCTCTGATCGTGGCATCGAGGTCGTCGATCGCTCCGCTGATGCGCTGGCGGACTTCTTCGCTCGCATCGAACTTCTGAGCGGCCTGCAGCGAGAGTCCGACGGCGAAGAGCCGCTGGATCACGGTGTCATGGAGGTCGCGAGCCATCCGCTCCCGCTCCTCAGCGAGCGTCGCTCCGCGAGCCTGGAGGCTGGTGCGGGCTTTGTCGATCAGGAGTCCGGCGACTCTCCCGAGCGTGTCGGCCAGGGCCTCGTCGGTGTCGCTGAACGGGCCGCCGTCTTGTTTGTCGCAGAGGTAGAGATTCCCGTAGACCGACCCACCCTCAAGGCGCACGGGGACCCCGAGAAAGCTTGTCATCGGGGGGTGGTTCTCGGGGAAGCCCGATCGGTCAGGCTGCGTCGAGAGATCGTCGACACGCAGAGGGACCGGCTCGACGATGACTCGGCCCAGCATTCCGTGGCCTGTAGGGAACCGCCCGATTCGCGCTCGCTCATCGGCATCGAGGCCGACCGTGATGAAGCGAGCAAGGCGAGTTCCGTCCTCGTTGAGTACTCCGAGCGCCCCGTACCGAGCCCCCACCAGGCTGGTTGCCTGTTCGGTGATTATGGTCAAAAGTTGGTCGAGGTCAGCATCAGCTTCGATGAGGAGGATCGAGTCGATCAGGGCCTGCAACTGGGTGGGATCGCTGATCCTCTTGTTGGGCACAGCCCCACGTTACTGACCGCTCCTTGCTCACGAGGGTGCGCCGGGAACGGTGAGCGTGGTCTGCTCACCTCGGATGTGGTCCACGGGAAGGATCATGATCTCCGAATCACGTGTCCGAGCGCTGCTGATCGGACTCCCTCGGAGCAGCATCATGGTCTCGGGATCCCACGCCGAGCGTTTCGCTGGCCCGGTGATCTCGACCCACCACAGGTCGAGGCCACTTCGCTCCGACCCATCGATTTGAAGAGCAAGGACATCGCCTCTCTCTGCCGCCTCTCGTTCAGCAATTCCTTCGATGGCCACGAAGACCTTGGTGTCGATGACCGCGATCATGACCGGCCGTGCGGCAGGGAGGCAGTCCACGGACAGAATCAGCCGCCCCACCTGCGCAGCAGCAAGCCGGGCAAAGCACTCAGACCTCGTGAGCACTCGGCGCGTGACCCTTGCCTCCGTCGGGGGCTGCGGACGCCGGTCCACTCGGCTTACTTCATCTCGTTATCAAATTGCCTCATGGAGCGAAGCCTGCTTGACGGCGAGGTTCCTTCCAAGGGCCGAATGGCCCTTTTTGCCCCTCATGTGACGACGGGGCTACTGGCCCGTTGTACCTGCCGTGACAGCCCTGACGGAGAAACCTGGGCACCCCGGTATCTGGGCGGCGACCTTGGTTGCTGCGGTGTCACCGGGGGGCGTCACGAGAAGCGCTGTCCACGTCGGACACGACGTCGCGGCACCTGTGGGGACGTTGGTGCCCACGACGAGGGCTGAGGCGCTCGAACCCGGAGCCACGGTGAGGAGGGCGGGGCCAGGTGCGGGCTCTCGATCAGCTTGGGCCGCTTGGGCTCCTGAGGCATCGAGCGCAGCGACGCCGGGAAAGCCATTCATGGTGCACGGAGCGCTCCCCGAGTTTGTGAACACCACGGGCACGCTGATGTGGCCGGCGGCGCCGGTGGACATGCCAGTCGAGATCGTCAGTGTCTTGGTCGTACAAGCGATCGTGCGCTTCGTCACCGTGGTCGAGGTGGTCGACTGTGGCACGGTGGTCGTGGCCATCGAGGTGGTGCTCACGGCGGGTTCGGTAGTGGTCGAAGACGAGGTCGTCGAGCTGCAGGCGGCTGAGCCGAGAGCGAGGCCGATGATGGCGAGGAGCGCTGGTGTTCTCATAGCAAGAACCTACCCCGATGCCTCGATCTGACGGGGGCGGAGCCCTACAGTGTGAGGGTCAGGCTCAGCTGCCGGTTGACGGCACAACTTCGAGGAGTACTTCCTATGGCACAGCGACAGTCAAGCGGTTCATTTGGGTCTCAGGGGAACTACAACCGACTGCTCGGAAACTTTGGTCCCGCTGCTGGAGCCACCGCAACGCTCGAGGCTCCCAAGGCCTCGGACCCAACTCGGCCTCCCGTCAGCGATGCCGCGCCGTTCACCGCCAACGAGGTGTTCAACAAGGTGGGCATTCTTGTCACCCTGGCCATCGTGTCGGGCGTCGGGGCAGCGTTCGTGCACGTCAGCACAGGCCTCGTTGTCGTCTCAATGCTTGCGGCCTTCGGGTTCTCATTGGCCGGAATGTTTGTCCCTCGTCTGGCGCGGATCTTCGCTCCGCTCTTCGCCGTGACTGAAGGCATCGCGTTGGGCTGGATCTCAAAACTTCTCGCTGGAACCAATGGAGCGGTGGTCCCCCTTGCGGTGGTCGGCACCAGCGTGGTGTTCGTCGCTGTCTTGGTCTTGTATCGGACGGGCCTGGTCACGGTGGGGCCAAAATTCGTCAAGGCCACCATCATCGCTGGCTTTGGCCTGCTCGCCATGATGATCATGACTGCATTCGGAGTGCATCTGCCCTATACGAGCCAGGGAACGACCGGCCTCATTGTCTTTGGCTTTTTGTATCTGGTGGTCGCCGTGATGGATCTCTTTGTCGACTTCTCCTTCGTCTACCGGGCCCAAGATGCCGGCGTTTCCAAGGAGGGCGAGTGGTTCGCCGCCATGGCCATCATGATGGCCGTCGTCATGGTCTACCTGGCGTTGCTGCGGATCTTCGGCAGTCGCTAACCGTGGTGGCCTGCTCGACGCAGGCCGGCCGAGTGGCTCAGCGGAGCGTCGAGCGGGCAGCCTCGATCCCATCACACAGCATGGTGATCTGCTCGAACGTATGGAGCGCCGAAAGAGCGATCCGAAGCCTCGAGGAGCCAACCGGAACGGTGGGTGGCCGGATGGCGGGGACCAAGATTCCCCGTTCGAGCAGTTCCGAGGCGGCTGCCATGGCCACGGCCTCATCGCCGAGGATCACCGGGATGATTGGCGAGGAGTGTCCGGGGGAGACTCGATCGACATTGCGTCGGAGACGGTCGACGAGCTCGTCGCCCTCAGGCGAGATGCGGACCGCCAAGGCTGCGGTGGCGGTGGCGGCGTCGACGGGGCTCGAGGCGGTGGTGAAGATGAATGATCGGGCTCGGTTGACCAAGAGATCAATCATGGGGCCGCTCGCCGCCACATAGCCGCCGAGGCTTCCCAACATCTTTGACAGCGTCCCGACGCGGATGCAGGCGGCGTCGGGGTCCGGTGCCACTAGATCGAACACCGCATGGGCATCATCGAGGACCAAGAGGGCGCCAGTCCTCGAGCAGAGCGCGGAGAGCTCGGCGATCGGAGCGAGGTCGCCATCCATGGAGAACACCGAGTCGCTGACCACCACCACCGGGCCGGGTGCCTCGGCGATCAGCTGCTCGACGTGGTCGACGTCGTTGTGGCGCGACACGCAGATCTCAGAGCGGGCCAACCGAGCCCCATCAATGATCGACGCGTGGTTGAGCTCGTCCGAGATAATTCGAGCGGAGGATCCGAAGGTGGTGAGCACAGCAAGATTGGCGGCGTAGCCGGTCGGAAGCAGCAGGGCCCTCTCGGTTCCTCGCCAGGTAGCCAGCGCCTCTTCGAGCTCGTCATGCGGTGGCTTGGCGCCGACGATGAGTCGTGATGATCCCGACCCAGCACCGTGACGGTCCAGAGCGAGATGTCCCGCGGCGATGACGGCGGGGTGCTGGGAAAGCCCAAGGTAATCATTCGAGGCAAACGAGACGACCCTGGTCCCGTCGGCCGTTGTGAACTCGGGGCCAGGGCCATCGAGGGTCCGGATCTGTCGCCATCGACCAGCACCGACGACGTCGGCCAACTGCGCATCAACCCAGGAAGACCAGGTCATGGCTCGAGACGACAGACGGTATCGATTGACTCGACGAGTACGTCGACGATGCGATCGATTTCGTCTGCGGTGGAGGTCAGGATCGGCATGAGGACGACTACATCACCGAGTGGTCGGAGCAAGACCCCCCGATCGACTGAGGCCGCACAGATCCGACGACCCCAGCGCAGCCCATCAGTCGGCGGCGCCATCTCGATTCCGACCATCAGGCCTTGCTGGCGGATTGCCCCCACTGATTCGAGTGGCGCGACGTCCTGTTCAAGTCTCGCTCGGAGTTGCGCGGTGCGGTCGGTGACGTTGGCGAGGACCTCGAGCTCATCGAAGAGCGCAAGGTGGCGGAGGGCCACCGCCGAGGCCAAGGCATTCCCGCTGTAGCTATGCCCGTGGTAGAGGGTTGCCGGCCCGAGGTCCTCGCCGACGAAGGCGTCGGCCACTCGACCGGAAGCCACGGTGGCACTCAGCGGGAGGTAGCCGCCGGTGATCCCCTTCCCGATGCACATGATGTCGGGTCGGACCCCGCAGAGTTCGGAGGCAAAGAGGGCACCGGTTCGACCGAAGCCTGTTGCGACCTCGTCGCAGACGAGGAGAACACCGGCCGCGTGACAGGCCGCAGCGAGTTGGCGGATGTCGTCAGGCGTGGCAAGAAGCATGCCGGCGGCACCTTGGACGAGCGGCTCGATAACGACGGCTGCGAGTGATTCCTGATGGCGAGCAAGTGCGTCGAGGGCATCAGCGAGCCACTCAGGGTCGTCGTAGCCGGCCGATCGGATCACACCAGCGAAGCGCAGCGGGTCGAAGAGGTCAGTCCCGAATCCTCCTGCTCCGAGCGAGAGCGCCCCCACGGAGTCGCCGTGGTACGCCCCCCCAAGTGTGAGGTACGCGGTGCGTTCCGAGGCCCCTTGGTTCCACCAGAACTGGAAGGCGATCTTGATTGCCTGCTCGATCGCCGAGGCCCCATCTGAGGCGAACAGAAACCGCGGATCGTCGACGGGGACAACACGGCCGAGTGCTTCAGCGAGCTCGATGGCGGTGGTGTTGCCATTGCCCAAGAGCGTGGAATGAGCGATCTTGGCCGCCTGGGCGGCGAGAGCCTCGTCGAGCTCGGGCACGTGATGGCCCAGGGTGGTCACCCAGAGGCTGGAGATCGCATCAAGATAGCGACGCCCGTCGACATCGATGAGCTCTCGGCCTTCGGCCCGCTCGACAATGATCGGATTGTTCTCTGCGTAGGAGCCCATCTGGGTGAAGCCGTGCCACACCCTCGCCCGGTCACGCTCGATCCACGCCTGCGAATTGGTCACGCCACAGGGTACCGGGGGTCCGACGCTCGGGCGAAGGTTACGAAGATCGGTCGGTGGGATACGAGAAAAGATCCAGTCGTGGCCATCGGACAGCGAGGGATTCACGAAGCGCCGTCGACTCGTGATCAGCGGTCGAATCGCTGCCCTGTTCGAAAGTCAAGAGATGAAGGATTTTGCCGATCGGACCCGTCGTTTTCCCAACCCGGCAGAGCGAGATGATCTTGGGTCTCGTCGTGATTTCGCCGACCCGGAGGTGAATCTGCCAGTTTCTAGCCACGGGATGAACCTGGTCGGTCGATTGAGCAGCCTGACTTCGGCTTCGAATCGCGACGTGCCCCAGGAGGGATTCGAACCCCCGACACCCGGCTCCGGAAGCCGGTGCTCTATCCACTGAGCTACTGAGGCGTAGCCATTGAAGCGTACTCGTCAGGCCAGGGGTCGGGACTCGTGACGAACAAGGCGTCCGAGTTCGGACACGTCACAGAGCACCGGGCTGTTGCCCTCTACGATCACACGCATGGCCATTTCGCCGGATCTCCGCACACCTGACGCCCCTATCGAGCAGAGCCTGCTCCCGATCACTGCAGCGGTGAGGGACAGTGGTCACCTCGAGATCGGCGGGTGTGACGTGGTCGATCTCGCCGAAGAGCATGGAACACCATTGTTCGTCTATGACGAGGAGCACCTTCGTGCCCGCTGTCGAGAGGCCGTGGCGGTCTTTGGTCCAGGGGTGGCGTACGCCACCAAAGCGTTTCTCTGCACAGCGATGGCCCGCTTGGCAATCGAGGAGGGCATGTGCCTTGATGTGGCGACGGGCGGGGAGATGGCGGTAGCGCTCAGGGCTGGTGCCCCGGCCGATCGCCTCGTCATGCATGGGAATAACAAGTCTGACGTTGAGATTGAGGCGGCCCTGGCATTCGGTATCGGACGCTTGGTGGTGGACTCGTTCGACGAGATCGATCGGATCGAACGCCTGGCGACCCCAGGGGCGAAGGTTGCGGTGCTGCTCAGGGTGACGCCAGGGGTGGAGGCCCACACTCACGAATTCATCCGCACCGGCCAAGAGGATTCGAAGTTCGGTCTCTCCATCGCCTCGGGTGCGGCAGCGCGGGCCATCGAACGCATGGCCCGCTCGGAGTCCATTGTTCTCAAGGGCATCCACGCCCACATCGGAAGTCAGGTTTTCGATGTGGGATCGTTCGCGCAGGCCGCAGAGGTCCTCGCCTCGTTCTTCACGCCCCTGGGCCTTGGAGAACTTTGTGTGGGCGGCGGGTTAGGCGTTGCGTATCTCAATGGGGAGCGGGCGCCGACAATGACCGAATGGGCGAACGCAACCTTTGACGCCCTGCGCTCCGCCGGCGTGGGTTCGGATGTCTCGGTCACCGCCGAGCCCGGTCGAGCGATCGCTGCGCAAGCGGCGGTCACCGTCTATCGGGTCGGGACGATCAAGGATCTTCCCGGTATCCGCACCTACATGGCGGTCGACGGCGGCATGAGCGACAACCCACGCCCCGTCCTCTACGGCTCTGGGTACGAGGCCTTCGATCCTGCCCGGGTCGCCGCCACCCGCCCTGCGAGAGCTCGCGTGGTCGGCAAGCACTGCGAGAGTGGCGATGTGATCCTCCCTGAGGCCTGGCTCCCTGACGGGATGGGGGTCGGAGACCTCCTGGCAACCCCGGTAACCGGCGCCTACGGCTACTCAATGGCGTCGACCTACAACAAGGTCCCTCGGCCGGCGGTGCTTTTTGTATCGGGTGGCGAGGCTCGTGTGGCGATCCGTCGAGAGACCTTTGAGGACTTGAGCGCTCTCGACCAGTGAGTCAGAGCCGAGTGTACGTGAGCCTCGGACTAGCCTCATGGTGTGTCTGCGAAGCCTCCCGTTGCTGTACGTATCGCCATCCTCGGATGCGGCAACGTCGGTCGCGCCCTTGTAGAGATCCTCACTGATCCAGACCACGCCGATGCCCTCGCTGCCAGAGCAGGGAGCGCGATCGAGATCGTAGGCATCGCTGTCAACGACGTGAGTCGTCAGCGATCGGACGCTCCTTGGTTTCCGAGTCACTTGCTCACCGATGATCCGTCCGGACTCGTTGCTCGTGATGACGTGGATCTCGTTGTTGAGCTCCTCGGGGGCATCGAGCCAGCAGGAAGCCTCATTGAGGCCGCACTTTCGTCGGGAAAGCCAGTCGTCACCGCCAATAAGGCCCTGATCGCCGTGAGCGGTGGTCGCCTCAGCACACTGGCGGCGGCCAATGGCGTCGACCTGAACTTCGAGGCGGCCGTGGCCGGGGCAATCCCAGTGATTCGCACACTTCGTGAATCCCTCGCCGGCGAACGCATCTCGCGTGTCATGGGGATCGTGAACGGAACCACCAACTTCATCCTCACCAAGATGGCGGATGACGGCGAGGACTATGACGCCGTGCTCGCCGAGGCGCAGATGTTGGGTCTCGCGGAGCGTGACCCCTCGGCCGACGTCGAGGGTGGCGACGCAGCAGCCAAGGCGGCCATCCTGGCCAGTCTGGCTTTCGGCGCCGATATCTCGCTCGATGACGTGCACCGAGAGGGGATCAGCCGGGTGCGGACCGTGGACGTGGCCTTCGCTCACCGTCTTGGCTACGCCGTGAAGCTGCTGGCCATCGCCGAGCAGGTCGGACCCGGCGAGGTTTCGGCTCGTGTGCACCCTGCAATGGTCCCGCTTGCGCATCCGTTGGCTTCAGTCGGCGGGGCGTACAACGCGGTCTTCATCGAGGGGGAGACCTGTGGGTCCCTCATGCTCTACGGCCAAGGTGCGGGTGGGGCGCCGACGGCCTCCGCTGTCCTGGGAGACATCATCGATGCGGCGCGTCACCTGATTGCCGGCTCAACGTCGCCGGCACCGGTTCGGGACCTTGGCTTGATGGCGGTTCCGATGGACGATCTACGCGCCGAGTTCTACGTGGCGATCGATGTGGCTGATCGGCCTGGGGTCCTCGCCACCGTGGCGACGGCTTTCGGTGCCCATTCGGTCTCGATTCGCTCAATGGAACAGGTGGGCCTTGGCGACGAGGCACGTTTGATTTTCCTTACGCACCAGGCGACAGAACGGGATATGGCAGCGACAGTTGCCACCCTCGAGGCGCTCGACGTCGTCGACGCGGTCGGCGGTGTGCTGCGTGTGGTGGGTGTCGACGAGGGGGTGTCCTAGATGGCGTGGCGCGGGCTGATCGAGGAGTATCGAGCGCACCTTCCGGTGACCGACAGCACCCCGGTCGTGACGCTCCTCGAGGGAAACACGCCGCTCCTTGAGGCACCCAGACTCTCAGAGCGCCTTGGAGCGAGAGTCCTGCTGAAGGTGGAGGGTGCGAACCCCACGGGATCCTTCAAGGATCGCGGCATGACGATGGCGATCACCAAGGCTCATGAAGAAGGGGCCAAGGCGGTCGTGTGTGCCTCGACGGGAAATACGTCGGCTGCAGCTGCGGCCTATGCCGCCCGTGCCGGGATGACCTGCGCCGTGCTGATCCCCGATGGCGCCATCGCTCTGGGAAAGTTGGCCCAGGCTCTTATCCATGGTGCCAAGGTGCTCCAGATCCGGGGGAACTTCGACCAAGCGCTCGAGATTGTCCGAGACCTCCCGAACCACGCCCCGATCACGGTGGTCAACTCGATCAACCCGTTTCGGATCGAGGGCCAAAAGACCGCCGCATTTGAGATCATCGACGCACTCGGAGACGCACCTGACTTCCACTGCATCCCTGTCGGCAACGCTGGGAACATCACCGCCTACTGGAAGGGCTACCTCGAGTACCACCAGGCCGGCCGATCGACTCACCTTCCTCGCATGCTCGGCTTCCAAGCGGCAGGAGCGGCCCCAATTGTCTTGGGGTATCCGATCGAGAACCCTGAGACCATCGCTACAGCCATTCGAATCGGGAAGCCTGCCAGTTGGGCATCGGCCGAAGCCGCTGCATCCGAGTCGGGAGGAGCCATTGACATGGTCACCGATGAGGAGATTCTCGACGCCTACCGCTATCTGGCGACTCAAGAGTCGGTGTTCTGCGAGCCCGCCAGCGCCGCCTCCGTCGCCGGTCTGATCAAGACTGGTGTCCCTGAGGGGTCAACGGTGGTGTGTGTCTTGACGGGCAACGGACTCAAGGATCCCGACCGGGCTATCAGCCAGATCCAGGTCCCCTCGACGGTGGAGCCCACCATGACGGAAATCCTCGGAGCCCTCGGCGTCTGAGTATCGCGTTGCGGACTGCTTCGGCGACCGCTATCATTCGGTTGCTCCTCTTCGGTAGAGACCGTGCACAACGCACGAAGAGCGATCCGGCAGTTCACGCGGACGATCGCCGATGAGGGCAGTTTCTGGAGCAAGGCCTCCTGCCTTTCTCCACCCTGATCCTTTCTCGGTCCTGTGCAGCAAACCTGCCGTGTACTCGGGAGAGAAGGAGAGTGGAAGCACATGACTTCCGAAGTTCAACTCGGCCGTTCGGTGCTCGAGTCAAAAGAGCGCACTGAGCTCCAGGCGATCGCCGAGCAGCTCAGCGTCAAGACCACGAGCCGCATGAAGAAAGCCGACCTGATCTCAGAGATCCTGACGGCAGCTGGAGTCGGCGAGCCAGCCGCTCCGAGCGAGGCGCCTGCCAGGCCTGCTGGACGACGACCTGCAGCGGCGAAGGTCGAGAAGGCCGACGATGGTGGGTCATCCGCCGAGCGCTCTGACTCCGCCGCCGATGAAGGCACCACCAGTGAGACCGGCGACGACGAGGGCACTGAGGCTCCTCGGGCCAACAACGACCGCCGCCGAGGCGACCAGAACCGCGGCCAACAGCGCGATGGCCAGCAG
>JBAXAR010000003.1:0-49945 GCA_037142475.1 Actinomycetes bacterium | reverse complement strand
TTCCCATTCCGAACACGGAAGTTAAGCCTGTCAGCGCCGATGGTACTTGGGGGGAGTCTCCCTGGGAGAGTAGGACGTCGCCGGATTTCTGAATGAAGAAGCCCCCCGCCACAGGCGGGGGGCTTCTTCGCGTCTGGAGTTCGGTGTGTCCGATCACGCCTACACTGACCCAATGGCTGATCGCAGAGATTCATCGTCGCGCCCCCGTTCGTCTTCAGGGGGCCCCAGTAAGGGTGGTCGGCCGTCCCGCCCAGCAGGATCTGGCTCCGGATCAAGCCGGTCTGCGAGCGGCTCGGGTTCCGGAGCGAGCGCCCGTCCAGGAGGGCGTCCGTCATCGGGCCAAGGGGGGAGTCGACCGGTCAAGCGTGGGGGGCCTTCGAGCGGTTCCGCTCGGCCGTCGGCGTCTGGAGCTTCGGGTGGTCAGCGGTCATCGAGGGGTGCTCGTGACGACGATCGAAGCGGGGCGCCGCGTTCGACTCGACCCCAGCGCTCCTCAGGTTCCCGCTCCGGCGATGGCGCTTGGGAAGGATCCCGAGCACCTCGAACGGGTGGTACCGGTGGTCGTCAAAAGTCTTCGGACCGTACGGGGGGATCTGAGCGTCAAGGTGACGACCGGAGACGATCCCCGCGTCCGATGCCGAAATCGTGGGGCTCAGTGGCTCGGCGAGGGGCGAATGTCGTTCGTCATACCGGGGCTCCTAAGACGAAGCCTCCCGTTCCATCCTCGCCGCCACCTCCCCAAGACGAATGGGTGCTGTTCGAGGGAGAGATTGCCCCTGAAGTCGCCGAGGCCGATCCGGTCAAGCGGCGACCAGCGCCCGAGGTGCCCGGAGATATTGCGTCGGCGATCAGGCGAGCGGCGAGCGAGGCCACTGCCTACAGACGAGAGAAGTTGGTGGAGCAGATGGGTCGGGCAATGGAGGCCTATGACCGACATCGCTTCGAGGAAGCCGCTCGCCTGGCGAGTCGCCTCGCTGACGAAGCCCCACGAGTTCCTGAGGTGCTCGAGGTCGCTGGCCTCGCTTGCTACCGATCCAACCAGTGGCGCGGTGGCTCTCGTCACCTCGCAGCCTTCCGGGACCTCAAGAACGAGGGAACCTACCTTCCGGTCGAGATGGATTGTGCTCGAGCGCTCGGCAAGCCGATGGTGGTCGCCCGGCTCTTCGAAGAACTCCGGCAGTACTCTCCGAGCCCGGAAATCCTTGCAGAAGGCAGGATTGTGCTCGCAGGTAGCCTCGCTGATCGGGGAAAGATGGCGGAAGCCATCGAACTCCTCGAGTCCAACGGGGCCGGCAAGCCTCGTCGGAATCCAGCGGAGCGTCATTTGAGGCAGTGGTACTTGCTGGGAGACATCTACGACCGCTCGGGCGATGTTCCGACGGCAAGGGCACTGTTTTCAATGGTGTCCGAAGTGGATCCCAAGGCCTATGACGTGGCGGATCGCCTTTCGGACCTGGGTCCAGCACGCAAGGCACGCCCACGTCGCCATGGAGGCGGCGCCGGTCAATGACGGTCGAAGTGCCGAGCACCCGAGTGGCGACGGTTCATGACCGGTGGCTGGCGTGGAGCCGAGACCGGTTTGGGTGGCTTCTCGCGCTGCTCGTCGCGAACTACATCATCCTGATGATCCTGCCGGGAGAGGGGATCTCCGGTTTAATCGGGGCACTCGCTGTCGGCATCACTGCTCTGTTCGCTCTTGACTGCTCGGCGGCTCCACGTCGGCTCAGGATCGTGGCTCGAACGATGGTGGCAGTGATCCCCATCCTCCCGGTGCTCTACCTCGTCGGCCTGCACTCGGTTCGGGCGTCGATCCCACTGAGCATGGCGGCGATGTTGGCCGTCACGACCTTTGTTGTGCTTCGTCACCTCCTTGGCCACGAGAAGGTTGACAGTGCGACGCTTCTTGCTGCTATCGATACCTACGTTCTTCTCGGGCTTGTCTTCGCGGAGATGTTCTACGCATTCTCTTTGATGAGCCTGGCGTCACCCTTCTTGGCGCAGACCTCGATCCCAGAGCGCAGCGACCTGGTGTATCTGAGTTACGTGACGCTGACGACGGTGGGCTTTGGCGACCTGACCCCGCTGTCCAAGGTCGCCCGGACACTGGTGATCACCGAGGCGCTGTTCGGCCAGGTGTTCCTCGTGACCGCAGTGGCGCGGATCGTCTCGCTCTTCGGACAGGACCGACGTGGGACCCCAGCGCAGGATGCTGGGGTTGCCGAGGAGCCCAAGACCAGTTGAGCGATGCGTTACGCTCAAACCATGGATCTTGAACAACTTCTTGGAGCCGAGGCCGACAGCCTCTTGAACCACAAGGCCACGGCCTTTCCAGCCGAGCGACTGGTGATTCCGGGCCCGAACTACATCGACGATGTGTTCTCCCAGACCGATCGGTCGCCGACGGTGGTGCGGAACCTCGGCATGCTGCACAGCCACGGACGCCTCGGCGGCTCGGGCTACCTCTCGATTCTTCCTGTTGACCAGGGAATCGAGCACTCGGCCGCCGCGAGCTTCTCCAAGAACCCGGCCTACTTCGATCCGGCCCAGATCTGTGAGTTGGCGCTCGCCGGAGAGTGCAGCGCCGTAGCGACCACCCTTGGTGTCCTCGGAGCGGTCTCAAGACGCTACGTCCACAAGATCCCATTCATCGTGAAGTTGAATCACAATGACTTCCTTCACTTTCCCAACACCTTCGACCAGATCTCCTTCGGTTCGGTTCAGCAGGCCGCCGATCTTGGCGCCGTCGGTGTGGGGGCCACGATCTACTTTGGATCCCCTGAGTCGGACCGTCAGCTCCAAGAGGTTTCCGCAGCCTTTGCCGAAGCTCACCGACTCGGCATGTTCACCGTTCTGTGGTGCTACCTGAGGAACCCAGGCTTCAAGGTCGAGGGCGTTGATTACCACACCTCAGCGGATCTGACCGGCCAGGCGAACCACCTCGGCGTCACGATTGAAGCTGACATCATCAAGCAGAAGCAGGCTGAGAACAACGGCGGCTACAACGCAGTGGGCTTCGGGAAGACCGACAGCCGCGTCTATGACGAGCTCACCACCGACCACCCGATCGATCTCACGCGCTGGCAGGTCGCCAACTGCTTTGCTGGACGCATCGGCCTGATCAACTCGGGTGGGGAGTCAAAGGGCGACAGCGATCTGGCGCAGGCAGTGCGAACCGCGGTGATCAACAAGCGCGCTGGTGGCCAGGGGCTGATTGTGGGACGGAAGGCATTCCAGCGTCCCATGGACGAGGGAGCGAGCCTCATCCGATCGATCCAAGACGTCTTCTTGGACCCTTCGGTGACGATCGCGTGACTCAGGGCGCCGATTGCGGCGCACTGACATGAATCGGGTGCCGGAGGACAGCGTTGACGACACCGTCTCCAAGGGCGTCTCCGAGGGCGCCCCGGATCACGGTGGCCGCCGCCGATCGGGTCGACCATCGGTGACTCTCAATCTCCCGGCGAAGATCGCAGGCGTGCTGGTGATCGCTCTCTCGGCCGTGGCGTTGATTCAGTCGTCCCTGCTGAAGGCATGGGTCCTTGGACATCAGCCGATCAACTCCGATGAGGGTGTTGCAGGACTGATCGCCATCGGCATCCAGCACGGACATTTCGGCTCGCTGTACTGGGGGCAGTTCTATGGCGGGGTAGAGCCGTATGGGACAGCGCTGTTGTTCTGGATCCTTCCTGTGAACGGAGTGACCCTGCGTCTCGCCACTGTTGGATTTGGCGTGCTTGGCCTCGTCATGATCTGGAAAGCGGCGAAGGGGCTCTTCGAAGATTCGGTCGCCGCTGCAGGTGCGACGGCGCTGTGCGCGGTGTTCCCGCTCGCCACAATCTTGAATTTGACCTTCGCGTTCGGCTTTCGTTCGGTCACCTATGCAGCGACTGCGGCGCTGATCTTTATTGGCGTAAGGATGGATCAGGGGTGGCGGACTCGATGGGCCTTCGTGATCCTGGGCCTCGTGGCCGGGGTGGGGTGGTGGTCGTCGCCTGAGATTGTCTATGGAGCCCTCGTGGCCACCCTCTGCGCCGTGGGGGCGATCGTCGGTCTTGATTCGTGGAGGACCCGTGCGGAGCGGATCGTCATCTCGGCCTGTGGTTTTCTCCTCGGTGCACTGCCGTGGCTGTGGACCTCAATAAGCAATGGGTTCGCGACCCTTGATGCGAAGACGGAGATGCCGTCGTCGTTCCACGATCGGCTGTCAATCTTCTTCAGCCACGCCCTGCCGTCTCTGCTGGGTCTCAAGCGATTCTTGACCGGTGATGGGACGCTCACAGCATCGGCGGGGACTCGTTACGACCTGCTGTACGCAGGATTCCTCACCTTGATCATCCTGGCGATCGTGTCGTGCATCCTGGCCGGCGGGGCTCGCAGGGCCATCGCCATCACTCTGGCGGTGTCACCCTTGATCTTCGCCAGTTTTCCGGTCACGTGGAGTTGGGCCGATGGCCGCTACGCGATTTACATCACCCCGCTCCTCGTCCTCGTCCTCATCGCAGGCCTTGAACGACTCGTCCAATGGATTGGTCGGCTTTGGGGTGATTCGGCCAAGGCGACGTGTGAGCGCGTTGCGTTGGTGATGGCCCTCGTGGGGGCCATCGTGTCAACCTCCACCCAGTTCGGTTGGTGGTCGACGACCGATTCCACAGGACGTGGCCCACTGCTCTCCGGCTATTCGGCATCCGATGGTGGGATGAAGCCAGTCGTCGATGACCTTGTCCGAGCCGGTGTGACGACTGGCTGGGCCACCTACTGGGTTGCGTATCGACTCGATTTCCTCAGTGGGGGTCACCTTGTCCTTTCACCGCCTCCCAATGAACTGGTCCGTTCGACGAGCTATGTCCATCAGGTGATGGCCTCCCCCGATCCCGCATGGATCTTCCTCGGGCAAACTGACCCGAGAACCGGTGGCCCCAAGAACAACGCTCAAGGCCCCGGCGGCTTGTCCTTCGGAGATTTCTCTGCTCGCCTGGCGGCGAGAGGGGTCGCGCTGAAGGTGGCAAACATCTCGGGAATCTGGGTGGCTCGAACATCCCGCCCGGTCTCGCCAGTAGATCTTGGGATCGGTCCGGGCATGGCGCCATCGGGCTGAGGCCGTGCAAACGAGGGAGATCGACTCGTCGGCAGTACCCCGTGTGGCCTGGAATCGGCGACCATCAGCCGGAGGTGGTCGCGCCACTCGGTAGGATGAAAAACCGGTGCTTCTGAGAGCACCCGGAACGCCGGGCGAAGGGAATTGACGACGATGGCAGACGAGGGCTCGATGAGCACCGAGAAGATTGACCGGGTAGTCGTCCGGTTCGCTGGTGACTCTGGGGACGGAATGCAGTTGACCGGCGACCGGTTCACTGCGGTCAGCGCGATCCTCGGGAACGACCTAGCAACCTTCCCTGACTTTCCGGCAGAGATCAGGGCCCCAGCGGGGACGCTCGGGGGAGTGTCCGCGTTCCAGGTTCACATCTCCGACCACGACATCTCGACACACGGCGACAGCCCCAACGTCTTGGTGGCGATGAACCCGGCGGGCCTCCTTGCGAACATCGACACCATGGAGCGCGGCTCGGCGGTGATCGTGAATGTTGATTCGTTCGATGAACGGTCGCTGGCCAAGGCGGGCTACGAGCAAAGTCCTCTGCTCGACGGCAGCCTCAGTGAGTTCGACGTCTACGAGGTCCCCATGACCTCAATTACCAAGGAGGCGTGCAAGGAAGTCGGCGTGAAGCCTCGGGATGCCGAACGGTCGAAGAACTTCTTTGCCCTTGGCCTCGTCAGCTGGCTCTACACCCGGCCAATCGAGGGCACCCTCGAGTGGATCACCACTCGATTCAGCAAAGTACCGATGGTGGCGGAGGCCAACACCCGGGCTTTCAGGGCGGGCTACGACTTCGGTGAGACCGCAGAGCTGTTCCACGTGCGCTACGAGATCACACCTGCAAGCTTCCGCCAGGGCGAATACGTAAACATCACCGGGAACACTGCGCTGGCGTGGGGGCTCATCGCAGCCGCCCAACGCTCAGGGCTTCCCCTGTTCCTCGGCAGCTACCCAATCACCCCCGCTTCCGACATTCTTCATGAACTTTCAAAGCACAAGCAGTTCGGCGTCCGTACGTTCCAGGCGGAAGATGAGATCGCTGGGATCGGCGCCGCTCTTGGAGCCGCCCTCGGCGGATCGCTTGCCGTGACCACCACCTCGGGTCCCGGTCTCGACCTCAAGGCGGAGACCCTTGGTCTCGCCGTCAGTCTCGAACTGCCACTGATCGTGGTTGATGTCCAGCGGGCTGGGCCTTCGACGGGGCTGCCGACCAAGACTGAGCAGTCGGACCTCCTCCAGGCCCTCTATGGCCGGCACGGCGAATCCCCCCTTCCGGTGATCGCTGCCAAGACGCCGGCACACTGCTTCGAAGCAGCGATGGAGGCGGCTCGGATAGCGGTGGAGTATCGGACGCCGGTGATCTTGCTCTCGGACGCCTACTTGGCGAATGGATCAGAACCATGGCTCATTCCGAACGTCGACGAGCTTCCGTCCTTCGACCCGAATTTCGCTACCCAGACAAATGGGGAGAAGAACGGCGAGCCAGTGTTCTTCCCCTACGTGCGTGATCCCGAAACTCTGGCTCGCCCATGGGCGCCCCCGGGCCTCCCGGGGCTCGAACATCGCATTGGAGGCCTGGAGAAGGCTGACGGGCAGGGGAGCGTCTCGTATGACGGCGGGAACCACGAGCGGATGACAGAACTCCGCCACGAGCGAATTGCTGGCATCAGTGCAACCACCGACCTCACCGAGGTCGACGACGTCACGGGAGACGCCTCGGTATGCCTGGTTGGGTGGGGTTCCACCTACGGAGCGCTGAATGCTGGAGTCCAGCGGATCCGTGCGCGCGGCCTCAAGGTTGCCCACGTGCACCTTGTGACGATCAATCCGCTCCCTCGGGACCTCGAGGAGGTTCTCGGTCGCTACGACAAGATCCTGGTACCCGAACTCAACCTTGGGCAACTCGTCAAGGTCCTCCGGTCCGAATTCCTCGTCGATGCCAAGGGCCTCTCGAAGGTCCGAGGGCTTCCGTTCAAGGCAGCAGAAATCGAAGCAGCCGTTCTCGAGCAGTTGGAGGTCAACTGATGAGTACCACCACCATTCCGCTGACAACCCGTAAGGACTGGAGCTCTGATCAAGAGGTCCGCTGGTGTCCCGGCTGCGGCGACTACTCGATCCTTTCCGCAGTTCAGATGATGATGCCTGACCTCGATATCCGTCGAGAGAACACCGTGTTTGTCTCTGGGATCGGTTGCGCCTCGAGGTTCCCGTACTACATGAACACCTACGGTTTGCACTCGATTCACGGGCGCGCGCCAGCCATCGCCACTGGCCTCTCGGTGACACGGCCTGATCTCGACGTCTGGGTGATCTGTGGTGATGGCGACGCCCTCAGTATCGGTGGCAACCATCTCATTCACGCTCTGCGGCGAAATGTTCGGCTCAATATTCTGATGTTCAACAACCAGATTTACGGACTCACCAAGGGTCAGTACTCGCCGACCTCGGAGCAGGGCAAGGTCACCAAATCAACGCCGTTTGGCTCGATCGACCACCCCTTCAACCCGATCAGCCTCGTTCTCGGGGCCGAGGCGAGTTTCGTGGCTCGAACGCACGATATGGATCGGGCGCACATGCAGGAGACCTTCCGCGCAGCGCATGAACACCGAGGCTCCTCGTTTGTCGAGGTGTACCAGAACTGCAACGTCTTCAACGATGGGGCATTCGAATCCATCACGGCGAAGGACAATCGATCGACGATGCTTATCCCGCTCCAGCATGGTCAGCCGATCCGGTTCGGTGCCGACAATGAGCGAGGCGTGATCCAGCGCACTGACGGCAAGGTCGAGATTGTCAATGTGGCTGACGTCGGGGAAGACGCGATTCTCGTTCACGACGCCAAGGCCGACGACCCGGGTCTCGCCTTTGCCCTCTCGAGGTTGTCATCGGATGTGTCGACGCCGACTCCCATCGGTGTCTTCCGATCGGTTGATCGCCCAGAGTACGGGGCGGAGATGACGGCCCAGGTTGTCGGGGCACAGACCGCAAAGGGCGTCGGAGATTTGGCGACGCTGTTTCGCTCGACCACCACATGGACGGTGGACTGACCTTCATCATGGACGACGTCGTCATCATCGAGGAGGACGTCCTCTCGACGGTCGTCACGTGGCCCAATGCCGTGACCGCGATCAGGCTTGCCCTTGTGCCGGTCTACCTCTGGCTCGTCTTTTCACTCCATCGATACGTCCCTGCCTCGATTCTCTTGGCCTGCCTCGGCATTACGGATTGGGTTGACGGCTACCTCGCTCGACGCCTCAATCAGACTTCGACGTTCGGGAAGATCCTCGACCCGGTCGCCGATCGTATTTTGATGATCACCGCCGTGGTGTCGGTGGCATGGGTCCACGCAGTGCCCTTGTGGTTTGCAGGATTGACCCTGCTTCGTGAAGTTCTCGTCTCGGCGGCAGTCCTCTTGCTGGCTGCCCTTGGCGCTAAGCGGATCGACGTGCTCTTCGTTGGCAAGGCCGGGACGTTCGCCCTCATGTGCTCGTATCCCGCCTTCCTCATCGGCCACGGACCGGCGCTATGGCAGACGGGGTTCACGATCTTCGCCTGGACGATGGGATCCGTGGGCCTCGTTCTCGGGTGGGTGGCACTGGGCAGCTACATCGGCCCGGCACGCAAGGCACTGAGCGACGGACGTCGCCCCCAATCCACATCCTGAGCGGCTGGTCTAGGATCCTGCGAATGGAAATCCCCGAGAATCTTCGATACTCCAGCGATCACGAATGGGCCAAGCTCGACGGCCTCAGGGTGCGGGTCGGCATCACCGATTATGCGCAAGATGCGCTCGGAGACGTGGTGTTCGTGGACCTCCCCTCAGTGGGCGACACCGTCCAGGTGGGGAGCCCAATCGGCGAGGTGGAATCGACGAAGTCGGTCTCAGAGATCTACGCCCCGGTGGCCGGAACTGTGGTGGCTGTCAACAGCGGTGCTTCTGACGCACCGGAGTCGATTAACGCAGACCCCTATGGCAACGGATGGCTCTGCGAGATTGAGATTGCCGATGAGTCAGCCGTTGCGGATCTCCTGGACGCAACCGCCTATCGCGGTTTGATCAGCGACTGAATCGGCGCCGTGGTGACGGCCCTGAACGCCAACCCCGAGCGCGACTACCTTTAGGAACGTGCTTTGTCATCGATGTGGGGCTCGGAACTCCGACAGTGCAAACTTCTGTTCTTCGTGTGGAGCGTCGCAGCAGCGTGACGCCAGCGAAGACACACTCACCCTGCACGTCGTCGACGGGGAAATCGTCGACGCGACCCCATCAGTGGAGGCGGAAGATGCTGCCCCGCCAGACTGCGACATCATCGTGGTGAACTCAGGACCATCGACGGGAGCCAGGTTTGCTCTTGAAGCTGATGTGGTCACTGCTGGGAGGGAGACGACCAGCGACATTTTTCTCGATGACGTGACGGTGTCTCGTGAGCACGCCGTCTTCGCAAGAACACCCACGGGGCGTCTCACCGTTACGGACAAGGCGTCGCTCAACGGCACCTACGTCAACCACATCAGGGTTGATGAGACCATTCTTGATTCCGGTGACGAGGTTCAAATCGGCAAGTTCAAACTCATCTACATAGCAGCGAGGGACCGTTGACGCAGCGCAGCTATCGATCGATCGGTGACGTCCTCACTCTGCTGAGGGGCGAGTTCGCCGACATCACGATTTCGAAGATCAGGTTCCTCGAGAGCCAGGGGCTTGTAAGCCCCCAGCGATCGCCGTCTGGGTATCGGAAGTTCTTCGACGAAGACGTCGAGCGACTTCGCTACGTCCTGCGCCAGCAGCGAGAGAACTTTCTCCCCCTCAAGGTTATTCGGGATCGCCTGAACGACACCGAGGTCAGTACCCAGGGTTCGGCAGGCCACGCGGCAGGCTCTCCCTCAGCTCTCTCAACGATTGACCGAGCACACGACCATCAGGAGCGAGCCATGGAGACGCCAGAGCGACACGACACCGTTCATGTGGGGGGCTCGGAGGAACAACCCTCGGTAACCCGCCCGGACACACACCAGCCAGCGGCGTCAACCCCAGACGCGCCTCAACCAAGTATGAGTGAGATGGTCGCCGCCCTTCAGGAGGGGCCGACAACCGGGGCCCCTGTGCCGGCACCGCCCACGGTTCGCAGCGAGGTACCGGTGGTCGCTGAAGAGGTGGTGATCGATGATCTCCCAGAGGTGATGACGATCGCCGAGGTCAGCGCCTCGACAGGACTCGATGCCAGCACGATCACGGCTCTCGTTGACTTCGGAATCGTGGCGCCGGTCACCGTTGGTGGCCTGATGTGCTTCGATGCGGAAGCGGTCGCCACGGTTGTGATCGCCGGACGATTCGCAGCTCTCGGCCTTGAGCCCCGCCACCTTCGCCAGTTCCGCAACGCCGTTGACCGCGAGATGGGCCTGATTGAGCAACTTTTGACGCCGGTCCTGCGCCAGCGCAATCCGACTGCTCGGGCGCGTGCCGAGGAATCGGCCACGACTCTGGTGGCGCTCAGCGAGGAACTTCGCAGCGCCTTGCTGGCGAGGGAGCTTCGCTCGTTCCTGCAGCATTGAGTCGCTGTCCGCCCCTTGGCGGACGACGCTACGCTCGGGGAATGGTTCGGGTGCAGCTCAGGGCAGTGAGGGTCGACTTCCAGTCGAATACACCCGTGCTCCTGCTTCAGGAATCTGAGGGTGACGGACGGACACTGCCGATTTTTATCGGCACCGTCGAGGCGACGGCAATCGCCTACGCACTCCAAGGTGTCGACGTACCTCGACCGCTGACCCACGATCTCTTGGTCGACGTGGTCCACTCAATGGGGGCGGTCCTTGAGAAGATCGTCGTGAATGACTTAGAAGGATCAACCTTCTACGCCGAGCTCTACCTGCGGACCGATGAAGAGACAGTCGTCGTCTCTGCGCGCCCGTCAGATGCGGTTGCGCTCGCCGTGCGGACCTCGAGCCCCCTGTTCGTCGCCGACCATCTCATGGACTCCGAGGCTGTCTTCATCGCTGTCGACGATGAGGACGACGAAGACGATGAGGGCGACGAAGAGGACGTTGTCGAGGAGTTCCGGGAGTTCCTTGATCAGCTCCGCCCAGAGGACTTCGAAGGCTGACGTTCTCTGTTCCGGAGGAATCGCCGGAGTGACCACATCACGACGATGGCGTGACGAGGATTCGTCCCCTCACCTTGCCTCCGGCGATATCGGCCAGAGCACCGGCTACGCCGTCAAGGCCAACCTCTCGATCGATGATCTCGTGGACGCGAGAGGTGAACGGCGATGCCGCCAATGCCTCCCAGACCGCAGTCCTTTCGCTGATGGGCATTTCCACCGAGTCAATTCCCACGAGGCGAACCCCGCGCACGATGAACGGGAACACGGTGCTGTGGAACTCAGTCCCGCCGGTCAGGCCACTTGCGGCGACCGTGGCTCCGTAGCGGAGGGATCGGATGATCGCCGACAGTGTGGCGCCTCCGACACAGTCAACCGCCCCGGCCCAACGTTCGCTGGCCAGGGGTCGGCCTACGTTGTCGTCGATCTCGTCTCGCCCGATGACTGAGTGGGCGCCGAGATTCTCAAGGAATTGCCGTTCCCCAGCACGCCCGGTGGAGGCCACCACTTCGTAACCTCGAGCGGCGAGGAGCGCCACCGCTGTGGATCCAACACCGCCAACCGCTCCCGTCACAAGGACTGGACCTGCTCCGGCGACAAGACCCGACGCCTCCAGGGCCAGAATCGAGGCCATCGCGGTGAACCCTGCGGTGCCATAGGCCATGGCTGCTTTGGGCGTGAGACCCTCCGGGAGAGGAACGACCCAGGAGTGGGGGATTCGCGCCATCTCGGCAAAACCACCGTGGTGGGCGACACCGATGCCGTAGCCGTGGGCGATGACCAGTGAGCCAACAGCCGGACCACCTTCGGGTGATTCGACCACTTCGCCGGCCAGGTCGACTCCGCCGACGAGGGGAGAAATTCGTGCCACTCGATTGCCAGCCTGGGTGACCATCGAGTCCTTGAAGTTGACGCCGGCGGCGGCGACGTTGACAAGGACGTCCCCTTCGAGGAGCGCAGGGTTGAGGTCTTCGACCTGGAGGATGGGATCAGTGTCGGTCTTGGTAATGGTGAAGGCGCGCATGACTCCGAGCATACGAACTCCCATCGAACCTTGGTTGACGGCGTATCCTCAGACCATGAGTCCGCCTTCTCCTCGTGGGCGCTGGGCCTCAGCGTTCACGCCTGAGGTGGCAGCGGGGATGAAGGTCTCGGCGTCGACGCTCCGCTCGTTGGGCGAGGATCTCTATTGGATTGAGGGGCGTCCGGAACTCGCTGGCCGAAGTGTCGTGGTTCGTTGGGCGCCGAACACGATTCCCGGGGTCATCTCGCCCGATGCGCTGTCGCTGGGGAGTCGGGTCCATGAATATGGCGGCGGGGCAATGGCGGTCCTCGATCATGACGGCCCCTTGATTGTTGGCGTGAACGCCACTGATCAATCCATCGTCAGCTTTCGACCAAATCAGCCATCATCGATCGTCGTCCCCGGCGTGGAGGGGATCTGCTGGGGCGATCTATCCGAGGTGCCGCGAGTGGGTTCTGTCCTCGCTGTTCGAGAAGACACTCGAATCACACCGGTGCGACGCAGCGTGGCGATGATCGAAGTTTCGACAGGGAGGACGTCGACGATCCTGGAGGGTCGTGATTTCTTTGCTGGTGCCCGGGTCTCCCCGGACGGAACTCAGATGTGTTGGATGGCATGGGACCACCCTTCGATGCCGTGGGAGGCAGGAGAGGTATGGGTGGCTGAACTGCACCGAGACAATCAGGAAATCAGCATTGCCAATCAGCGCTGTCTGGCGGGTGGCCTGGGGTCGCCTGCGGGGCATCCTGAGTTTGGATCCGACGGTTCGCTGCTCTTTGCTCTCGAAGAAGGTGAATGGGCCCAGCCTGTTCAGTGGAGGCGGGGAGGTGCGGTTACTGCATTGGCAGCGATGGAACGGGAGTTCTCGGGGCCGTTGTGGGTCCTGGGCGAGATCCAGTCCGTCGAGCGTGGCGGTCGAGTCTTCTGGCTCGAACGCTCGAATGGTTCGACCAATCTCGTGGAGCTGGCCGAAGGGTCGCTGAGGGGGGTCGAGACGGGGGCATCGACGATCTCGACGATTGTGACGACCCCGGGGTCTGTGGCTTGGATGGGCTCGACGCCGACGGCTCTTGGGGCTGTCGGAAGGATTGACCTTGCGACAGGATCCTCGGAGATGGTGCCCCTTGGACCACTGGTCGACTCGAGCGTCGAGTGGATCACTCGCCCCGAGCCCGTGAGGGCGATGGGGCGAGACGGCCGAGAGATCCATGGCCTGCTGTTTGTCCCGACCGCATCGGATATCGGGCCAGAACCACCACCCGTCATCGTGTTCTGTCACGGTGGACCCACAGCCCAAGCGCGAGCAGGGTTCGACCCAACTGTGCAGGTGTTCTGCTCAAAGGGTTTTGCGGTGCTCTGCGTGAACTACGCAGGCTCAACGGGCTACGGCGCCACCTATCGCCACCGCCTTGAGGGCCAGTGGGGCATCAGCGATGTGTCTGATTGCGTCGAGATCGTCGAATGGCTCGGAGCGCGCGGCGTGGTCGACGCGGAGCGAGCCGCTATCCGAGGGTCGAGCGCCGGGGGACTCACCGCGCTTCTTGCTCTGACTTCGGGAGTATTCGTCGCGGGGACGTCATGGTATGGAGTGGCTGATCTGCCCACGCTTGCCGAGTCGACGCACGATTTTGAATCTCGCTACCTCGACGTTCTCGTCGGCCCCCTTCCCGAGTCGGAGGCCCTCTATCGAGAGCGATCCCCAGTCACGAGGGCTCACGAGATGCGTGGAGCGGTGCTCCTCCTCCAAGGCCTCGACGACCCCGTGGTCCCACCGAGCCAATCGCACTCGATGCGCGACGCCCTTCTCGCGAACGGCCAAGCTGCCGAACTCATCGAGTTCCCCGGTGAGTCACACGGCTTTCGTCGACTCGAGACCCTCACGATGGCGCTCACCGCCGAACTCGAGCATTACCAACAGCACCTCTGCCCCGAGGAAGACACCCTCGACCGATAAGATCGCCTCGTCGTGGCCATATTGAACCCCACCCCTTCGGGCTCCGCAGCCACCCCGCTCGAAGGTTCCTCACCGGTGGTTGGGCGACGTCGCATGTCCCCGACGTGGTTCGACGTCGTGCTCTTCGGATCATCAGCAGCGTTTGCCCTGCTAGCCGCATTCGGTTCCTCGATTCCCCTGTATCGCCAATGGGGTCAGATTGCTTTCGGTCCCTACGTCTTAGCCACGGCGGGAGCGATGGCCCTCGCGGTGCGGGCTCGCCGACGAGACGTTGTCAGGCTGCGCACGTGGCTGACCGTGTTCGCCATCGTGGGCACGGCGGTCATCCCGATGGTCCTAGAGGTTGCATGGCGTTTCGAAGTCGCACCCCAGAGCCTCCATGTCCAGCCCGAGGTCGTCACGGTCGAACGCGCCGCTGGATTCGTAGCGCATGGCCACGACCCGTACCGGGCCCACGTGGTCGACGGACGCTTACTCAATCCGGCCCCTGGTCTTCCTGCGTACGAGTCATTCTTTCCCTACCTGCCTGCGATGACGGTCTTCGGCCTTCCCGCGGCCACCCCGCTGGACCACCGCGTGACCGACGCTCGGATCTATTTCATGGCGGGAACCTTGGTGGTGGTGGGAGCGGCGCTCGTGTTGGCCCCCGGGTCGAGAGACCGGCGCCTGCGTGCGCTGCAGGTAGCTGTCGCTCTTCCTTGGGCCACCTTGACCATGGCGACGGGGGGCGACGACCTTCCGATCGTCGGCTTCCTTCTGCTGGCGATGGTCTTGGCACAGCGACGCCGGCCGGGTTGGGCGGGGATCGTCCTCGGCGTGGTATCGGCCATGAAGTTCACTGCGTGGCCGCTTGCCGCCCTTGCCCTCTTTGCTGCACGCGATGCATCCGGGCGCCGGGTTCCAATCCGCCTCGCCGCCGGGATCATCGCTGTCGCCGCTCCGCTGGTGGTCATCGCCCTCATCGCTGATCAGACGGCGTTCTTCGCCAATGTCGTGGCATTCCCGCTGGGCCTCTCAGGTGTGCCATCACCCGCTGGATCAGCGTTGCCTGGCCACATCATTGTGACGGTGTTCCCGGGTATTCATCGGGTGTTCCCCGTGGTGACTGCAGCCATCGGCGGGGTTGCTCTGTTGTGGTACCTCGTCCGCCGTCCACCAACGGATGCGGTGGCCGTGTGTCGGGTGGCCGGATGGGTGCTTCTCGCCGCGATCCTGCTCGCTCCAGCGACTCGGGTCGGGTATCTGATCTACCCGCTCAACTTCTTTGTTTGGTCCTGGATGCTCTCGAGCGCCGAGGACAACATGCTGCCGGTCACGACCACCGCGTCATGACGACTCAGGCGTCGCTGGATGCCTGATAGAGCCGGAAGGTGACCTCGGTTGATTGAGAACCGTCGGACTTGAATTTCGTCGGGCTGATGATGACCCCAGCCTCCCAGTACCAGCTGTCAGACCCAGCCTTCTGGGCGAGCATCTCGACTCCAGGATGGTTGACGGGGGGCCCGCTGGAGAAAATCCGCCAGCCGCGGGACCGCAACTCATTGTGGAAGAAGGTATAAAGCGATTGCGCTGACGCTGGACTCGTGTAGACGAGCGTGTGATCAAAGGAGGTCGCGCTCCCGCCGGTGTGGGGTGTTCGGACCAACGTGACGCCAGCGGGGATCACCAGGGTGTTGAGGATGTCGGGCGGTGGCTCGCCGGCCACGATGAACGGAGTGAAGGGGCTCCCCGCCTTGACCGTCAGACCTGATGCCTTCTGGAGTTTGGGAACCGGGGCCGAGGGTGGGCGCTCAGGCGAGTCCATTGAATTGACGATGATGAACAGGGCGAGGACGATCAGCGCCGTGATGGGGACAATCGCCGCCCATTTGAGGCTGGTCGGAGCAACCCCCGGCGGCGGCAGGGGTCGGCCTCGGCGATCCCGTTCGATGGTGATGGGGGTCTCGGTGGCCATGTAATGAGCCTAGGGGCGCTGATGGCCAGATTCGGCCTGGGTCCAACCCAGATGATCGATCGGTCCATGGCCATGACCGAGCACCCAGTCGGCAGCACCCGCGATGGCAGTATGCACGAACCGCTTGGCATCCGTGACGGCCTCTGGGACCGTCAGTCCATTGGCGAGATTTGCTGCGATCGCTGCGGCCAGGGAGCACCCTGTGCCGTGATCATTTCGTGTTGAAATCCGATGGGCCGCCAGTTCGAGGGCTGTGTCTGGACCCACCAAGACATCGGGAGCCTGTTCGGCAGTGATCCCATCGACGATGAGATGCCCGCCCTTGACGACCACCCACGTAGCCCCCAGAGATTGAAGGGAAGTGGCGGCGTCAAACATGGCGGCGACCGAGTCGAACTCCTCGACCTCAGTATCAAGGAGCACCGCGGTCTCTCGAAGGTTCGGAGTCACGACGAGAGCGTGGGGGAGAAGCAGCTCCCGGTAGGCCCGGGCGCCGCCGGCCTCCATCAGATTGTGTCCGGTGGAAGAGACGAGCACAGGATCGACGACGAGCCGAGGGAGGAGCCCTGCTGCTGCGAGGCGTCCCACGGCCTCGACCGTGCGGGGTCGAGCCAGCATCCCGGTTTTCACGGCGTCGACGGCGATGTCGTCAAGCACGGTGGTGACCTGCGTGAGGACCATCTCGGCTTCGAGGGGGGCGACAGCGGTCACCCCGACGGTGCTCTGAGCCGTCACTGCGGTGATGGCGACGGTGCCATGGACTCGATGAGCGGCAAAGGTGCGGAGATCTGCTTGGATCCCGGCGCCACCACCCGAGTCGGATCCAGCGATACTCATGGCGACACGTGGAGTCATGGTCTTGAATCTACCGACCAGGACCAACGCCAGGGCAGGGGCATCCCGACTGGCCGCTCTAGGGTGGGGTCAATGACTTCAGGACTGGAAATCGATGCAGAGGTGCTTGCCTCGAGGCTGGTCATGGGCACCGGCGGCATGGTGTCGATGTCGCAGCTGCGACGTGCCTTGATCGCCTCTGGCACCTCTATGGCGACCGTGGCTGTGCGTCGGGTCGACCCCCGGACCGAAGGTGGACTTCTCGAACTGCTCGACGAGCTTTCGATCCGCGTCCTCCCGAACACGGCGGGATGCTTCACTGCATCGGAGGCCTTGGTGACTGCGCAGCTGGCCCGAGAGGCCTTCGAAACGAATTGGATCAAGCTCGAAGTCATTGGTGATGAAACCACCCTGTTGCCCGACCCTCTCGAGTTGCTGGTGGCAGCCGAGGCACTCGTCCGCGACGGTTTCGTGGTGCTGGCGTACGCCACTGATGACCTCGTGATGGCGCGGAGGCTTGAAGATGCCGGTTGCGCTGCGGTGATGCCCCTCGGATCGCCAATAGGAAGCGGCCTGGGGATCACCAACCGCCACGCCATCGCCATGATTACCGAGGCGCTCGACGTTCCTGTGATCCTCGACGCTGGCATCGGTACTGCCTCCGATGCGGCGCTTGCCATGGAGCTCGGCTGTGACGGGGTCCTGGCGGCCTCGGCCATCAATCGCGCAGCGGATCCCGAGGCCATGGCTTCGGCGATGGCGCATGGGGTCACGGCTGGATTTTTGGCGCGTACTGCGGGTCGTATCCCGCAGAGGATCCATGCTGAGGCGTCGAGCTCGTTTCTCGGCATCGCTGATCTCTGAGTATTTCCTCGCGGTTCACGGGGGTATCCTCGTTTCTTAGGGTAACCTAACTTTCTTCCGAGAACCGTCCTGATGGAGGAGCGAGAGATGGCAGTGAACCGTACGCGGCGGGCCCGGCGTTTCCTCGGCATTCTTGCCGCCGGCTCACTTCTTGGAGCCTGTGGCTCATCAAGCACCCCGTCGAAGGACGCCATCACCGTCTATAGCGGCCAACATCCCCAGACCACAGCAGCGCTCGTGGCTGCCTTCGAGAAGAAAACGGGAATCGCCGTATCGGTGCGCAACGCCGACGAGGCGGTCTTGGCGAATCAGATCAAGGTTGAGGCGTCCCGCTCGCCAGCCGATGTCTTTGTTGCCGGGAACTCGCCGGCCCTTGAGTCAGTAGCCAGCGCAGGGCTCCTGACTCAATTGCCCGGGTCAATCCTCTCTCGGGTCCCGGCCCAGTACTCCAGCCCCTCGCACTCGTGGGTCGGCGTGACGGCCAGGGTTGCAGTGCTTGCGTATTCACGCTCATCACTCGGTCCTGATGAGCTTCCAGCATCGATTCTGGACCTGGCACTTCCCCAATGGAGGGGCAAGATCGGTCTGGCACCTTCGGAAAGTGACTTCCAGCCAATCGTCGCCTCAGTTGAGCGGGCAGTAGGCGAGAAGCGATGCGTCGCGTGGCTCAAGGCCATCAAGGAGAATGCTGGATCTCACCTCTATCCCAGCAACGAGGTCCTCCTTTCAGCCCTCGAGCGAGGAGAGGTGGAGCTTGGCGTGCTTGAGCAGTACTACTGGTATCGACGAGCGGCCCAAGAGGGAAGCAGCGCAATGAATACCTCGGTTGCCACCTTCAACGATGGGGACGCTGGTTACGTGTTGGCGATTTCGGGAGCTGGGGTCTTGGCGGCGAGCGATAACAAGTCAGCAGCACAGCGTTTCGTCGCCTTTCTTGTGTCCCGTGAGGGTCAAGCGATCATTGCGTCCTCGGGTGGCTTCGAGTATCCGCTTGCCGACGGTGTGACGACGCCTGCGGGGGAGCCACCATTCGACTCACTGCACCCAGCACCCACCAGTGTGGCTGACCTCGGTGATGGCGCTGGATCCTTGCGATTGCTCCAAGAGGCCCAACTGCTGTGACCAGCACGATCGAGCGGGTGGAAAGGAACTCCCAAAAGGAGATTCGACCGCTACGACGGGCCCCTCGCCGTGACGCGTGGACCGTCGGTGCGTGGATCGTGGCGATCATCGTGGCCGCGCCTCTCGCATTCCTCGGTATCGAGGCGTTTCAGGCAGGCTGGGCCTCGCTCTCGGGTGTGCTGTTTCGAGGTATCACCGCCACGCTGATGGCCAACACGATCGAGATGACGGTCCTCGTGACGGCAGCGGCGGCCTTCTTGGGGGTTGGGGCAGCCTGGATCCTTGAACGGACCGACGTGCCCGCCCGCCGGGCGCTCACGGTCCTCCTGATTGTCCCTGCTGCAATTCCTGACTTCATCGAGACGTTCGGTTGGGTAAATGCCCTTCCTTGGCTCCGTGGTCTCTTTGGTGCGGTTGTGGTGTTATCCCTCGCCGTGTATCCCTTCGTCATGCTCCCAGCAGCAGCAGCGTTGCGGCGCATTGATCACCGTCATGAGGAGGTCGCTCGCAACCTCGGGGCCTCAAGGATCTCCGTGGTGTTCCGCGTCACTGTGCCCGAGATCCGAGGAGCCATCGCCGGGGGATGCCTTCTCGTGGCTCTCCAACTGCTTGCCGAGTACGGCAGCTTCCAGATGCTCGGTTTTCGAACGTTCACGACCGAGATCTATTCGGCATTCCAGGTTGGATTCGATACCCAATCGGCATGCGCACTCTCCATTGTGCTCGTCATCATGAGCGCGCTGCTCGTCGGGGGAGAGGCGACCGTGGCTCGCCGTGAAGGCTCCCTTGTGACCTCGGAGGTCACCACTCCGGCTCGCATGGCCCTCGGGCGCTGGCGTTGGCCGGCTCTGGGTATCTTGGCTCTGCTGGTGACTGCGGCGCTGTGCGTCCCGGTTGGTTCGATCCTGTCGCTTCTCATTGACCCAGGGCCCGCCACGCTTCCAGGGGGATCACTTTTCGGCGCGGTTGGCTACAGCCTCATCTATGCCCTCGCAGCTGCTGCGCTGGCTACCGCAGGCGCCCTCACGGTGGCTCTCGGATCTCGGCGATCACGTTCCTGGCTGACCCGGACCCCCGTCCGTGTCGCCCTGATCCCTCTGGCGGTCCCCGGACTCGTCGGAGCGTTGGCGCTGTCGTATGTGGCGGCTCGTTACGCAGGTGGTCGCTGGTATCAGACAAGCGCCTTGCTCGTCGTGGCGTATGCGGTGATGTTCCTGCCTCTCGCGCTGATTGGCATCAGGGCCTCGTTGGTGCAGGTCCCAGAGTCACTGACCGAAGTCGCAGCTTCGCTTGGTTCGTCCAGGATCTCGCAACTTGTCCGAGTGATCCTTCCCCTTATCCTCCCCGGCCTCGCTGCAGGGTTCGCTCTGGTGTTCCTCTCGACGATGACCGAGTTGGCGGCCACGTTGGTCCTGGTTCCAACGGGGGTACAGACGCTGGCGACGCAGTTCTGGACCTATCAGACGAACATCGCATACGGGCAAGCTGCTCCCTACGCGCTGGCCATGATCGTGCTGGCTGGCCCACCACTCCTGCTCTTGACCAAGATGGGAGAGAGCGGCGGAGGTTCGAATCGATGACCACCATGAGCACGATGGCCCTGCGGGTCTCAGGAGTTACCAAATCCTTCAACGGCTCTCGGGTCCTCGACGGGGTTGATCTTGAGGTTCCTGCCGGAATGCTCACCGCACTCTTGGGCGCATCGGGAAGCGGAAAGACCACGTTGCTGCGCTGTATCACCGGCTTCGAGCGCATTGAAGCTGGCTCCATCGAAATCGCCGGTGCGATGATGGACGACTCGGTTCGGGCGGCGGCTCCCGAGCAGCGTCACGTGGGGTACGTCCCCCAAGATGGCAGCCTCTTTCCTCACCTCGACGTCGGCCGCAATGTGACCTTCGGCCTCCCGCGCCGGCAGCGCCGATCAGCCGTGCAAGACGAGCTTCTTGAGCAGGTTGGCCTCGCCGGATTTGCCCGCCGGCGCACGGGAGACCTCTCGGGCGGGCAGCGTCAGCGGGTCGCTATCGCGCGCGCACTTGCTCTGAACCCAACCCTGATTCTGCTTGACGAACCGTTTGCCGCTCTCGACGCGTCACTGCGGACCGAGATTCGCGACGAAGTCATCGGCGTCTTACGTTCGTTGCGCGCCACCGCGGTCCTCGTGACCCATGATCAGGACGAAGCATTGTCCGTGGCGGATCGGGTAGCCGTCCTTGATTCGGGTCGGATTCTTCAAGAAGGACCCCCTGAGACGCTCTACGAGAGGCCAGCCGGTCCGGGTCTCGCCCGTTTTCTCGGAGAGGCGAACGTGGTCAGCGGCCGACGCGTGGGAGACATTGCCCTCACGCCGCTCGGGGAAGTGGTGCTCGACCCTGAAGCGCCGACGGCTGATGGTCCGGTCCAGGTGGTATTGCGACCCGAGCAACTGGGTCTCGTGGAAGCCCCTCTCGGCGTCGAGGCGATCGTGCGGAAGCATCGGTATCACGGTCATGATGCAATGACGCACGTTGAGGTGGGCAATGGCTGTGAAGTGGTAGTCCGCCATGAACCCACCAAGCGCCTGGATCCCGGTGACACCGTGAGGGTGGTGGCGATCGGACGAGGGATGGCTTTCGTCGCTGAGCGTGAGACCTCAGATCTGACACCGGAATAACTACCTCGTTGTGACTTGAACGAAGTAGCATCTCGGCCAGTGTCGGAAACGAGGATGATCATGAACAACGCAATCGGGGAAGTCCAGGGTTTTAGTGGACCGCAGGTCTGCACGCTCGTCGGTATCTCGTATCGGCAGCTCGACTACTGGGCGCGAACAGGCCTTCTGGTGCCATCGATCTCGGTGGCCCGTGGTTCTGGCTCGAAGCGTCGGTACTCGTACCACGACGTTCTCGAGGTCAAGGTGATCAAGCAGCTTCTCGATGCCGACGTGTCCCTCAAGCGGGCTCGTCAAGCGGTTGAGTGTCTCCGTGACCACCTCGGCGTCGATCTGGCCACGGCGAGTCTGATCCTGTCGAGCTCCACTTCTGTCCTTGCCATGTCCAACGGTGAGATCATCGATCTCCTTGCCGGAGGCCAGGGAGTGCTCAACGTCGTCCCCATGGGCGGGGTTGTCTCTGAGCTCGACGCCGACATCACTGCCATCGCCGCAAAGACGTCGGCTGCTGACCCAGCCCAACGCGTCTCGAAGACAGCGTGATTTCGACGCCGCTTCGTCTTCACGACCAGCGGCGTCACCATCCTTCTGCGGCTCCCGCCGCCAGGCAGTACTTCGCTCACCCCTCGGAGCGGGTCTTTGCCGCCATGCTGGACCTCTATGGCGTGGCGTGGGTCTACGAACCGATTGAATTCCCGATTCGCTGGGGTGACGCGGGCGCTCCGATCGCAGGCTTCCGACCCGATTTCTGGTTGCCGGAGTTTCAGCACTTCGTGGAGCTGACAACCGCTGATCAGCGCCTCGTCACGCGGAAGAACGCCAAGGTCCGCCGATTTCGCGAGCTCTACCCGGAATTCAGTATTGAGGTGGTCTATCAGCGTGACTTCAAGGACCTGATCGGCCGCCATCGCATTGCGCTACACCCGAGCGCTGCCGCGTAGGGTCTCACCGGAGGAAGAAGGCGCGATGACTGAGAACATTGAACTCAAGCGAACGGCGCTCAACGACGCGCATCGGACACTGGGTGCGAAGCTGGTTGAGTTTGGCGGGTGGGAGATGCCACTCGCCTACGCAGACGGCACGATCGCCGAGCACCGTCGTTGCCGCGAGGACGCTGTGGTCTTCGACGTCAGCCACCTCGGGACGGTTGCGGTTCGAGGCAGCGGAGCACAAGAGCGCCTCCAGGGGGCCTTGACGAACGACCTCGCCAAGGTTGCGCCCGGGCGGGCGCAGTACACGCATCTGCTCGACGAGGACGCCTCCGTGGTCGATGACATCATCGTGTGGTGGCGAGACAGCGATGTCTTTGACGTGATGCCGAACGCCTCGAACACCGATTCTGTGGTGGCAGCCATCGGGGGAGAGGACGTGACGGCCTCGCGATCAATCCTCGCTATTCAGGGACCGAATGCTCGACGGCGGCTTGAAGGCATCAGTCCTGAGGCCGCAGCAGTGAAGCGCTTCCACGTGGCAAACGTCGAGATTGGTGGGGTGGCGACCGTGGTCGCTGGCACCGGGTACACGGGAGAGGACGGCGTGGAGATCGCCGTCCCGAATGAGCACGCCTCTGGCCTTCTTGAGCAGCTCGTCGCACAAGGGGTCACCCCCGCTGGCCTTGGGGCGCGTGACACACTCCGCCTCGAGGCGGGTCTCCCGCTCCATGGCCATGAGCTCGGCGCTGGCATTACGCCCCTCCAGGCTGGCCTTGGCTGGGTCGTGGGTTGGGACAAGCCGGCGTTTATCGGACGAGAGGCTCTGATCGCCGAGCGCGAGGCAGGTCCGCGACGGCACCTGATGGCCATGATGGGTCGAACACGCCAGCCGCTCCGAGATGGAGCGGAGATCATCGTGAGAGATGCCGTCGTTGGCACCACCACCAGCGGGAACTTCTCGCCCATGCTCTCGATGGGCATCGCCTTGGGCTTCATCGATGCCGATGCAGGAGTTTCCCTGGGTGACCCGGCCACCATCGCCGTGCGTGGCCGAACGATTGAAGCAGATATCGTCCCCTTTCCCTTCTGGCCCCCGAGGAGCTAACTGTGCCGGATTACATGCCCCACACCGAGGCCGAAGTGGCGTCGATGCTCGCCTTTTTGGATCTCGAGTCGATTGACCAATTGTTTGACGCCATCCCGAAAGCACTGCAGGTTTCTGCAGGCCTCGAACTCCCCGGCGGGCTTCCTGAGCCCGACGTGAGTTACGCCATGGAAGGGATCGCCCGGGCCAATCGTGGCGCCGCCTCTGCCATGGTGTGCTTCGCCGGAGCGGGCTCCTACGACCACGAGGTCCCGCCAGTGGTCCGATCCTTGGCCGGTCGCGGTGAGTTCGTCACCGCGTACACCCCGTATCAGCCGGAGGTCGCTCAAGGAATGCTGCAGGCGATCTTCGAGTTCCAAACCCTCGTCTCGCGCCTGTCAGGACTTCCTGTCGCCAACGCATCGCTCTACGACGGTGCGGCGTCGGTGACCGAAGCGATCAACCTCGCCGTCGCTTCGTCGAAGAGCCAGGTGGTTCACCTCTCGACCGGTGTCCATCCGAACTGGCGTGCTGTTGTTCGCACCTTTGCTCGAGGGACGGGCCACGAGATTGTTGAAGTGCCGCTCAAGGGCGGCCAGAGCGACTTTGATGCCGTCGCTGGCGGCGATCATCCAGGCGTCATCGTGGTGGCACAGACCACATACCTCGGCACCTTCGACGACGTTGCGGCCGCGAGACGCAGAGCGGATGAGGTCGGGGCGGTCCTCGTCGTCGTCGCCGACCCGATTCTGGCCAGCATCCTCAAGACCCCAGGGAGCCTTGGGGCCGACGTGGTTGTCGGAGAGGGTCAGCCTCTGGGGACGGCGCTGAGCTTTGGGGGTCCCTATCTCGGCTTGTTTGCGTGCTCGCTGCACCAGGTCCGGCGGCTGCCGGGTCGACTGGTGGGTGAGACCGTTGACCTTGAAGGACGACGCGCCTACGTCACCACGTTGCGTGCTCGCGAACAGGACATCAGGCGGGAGAAGGCGACGTCGAACGTCTGCTCGAATCAGACGCTCATGGCGGTCACCGCAGCGATCCAGCTCGGCTGGCTCGGTACACATGGCCTCGCTGAGGTTGCATCACGGTGCGTGAGCTCCACTCGCTATCTGGCCGAACAGGTCCAGAGTGTCGCTGGGGTCGAGGCACTTCTTCCCGGGGTGAGCGTCGCTCGTGACGTCGCCATCACCACACCAATCGCCGCCGCGACGGTGCTCGAGCGTCTCGCTGACGACGGCTTCCTCGGCGGTCTCGCAGTGGCATCGCTGGCATCGGAGGGTGATGGGTCGATTGATCCATCGCTCCGTGAGCGAACCATCGTGATGTCAGCGACAGAGAAGCGTACGAAGGCCGAGGTCGATGCACTGGCGCTGGCGCTGGGATCGGCGATCCGATGACGGAGGGAACAGTGGGCGAGACCACAGCGGCACCGAGGGCGATGGCGGCACCCGGAGGACGGGCCGCATCAACGCCATTGCTGGGCAATGAACGTGAACCCACGATGTTTGAGATGTCGGTGCCAGGCCGAACCGCCTATCAACTGCGCACAACAGGGATCGATGTCCGACCGCTTTCCGAACTGATTCCGGCCGAGTTCCTCGCCGATGCTCCGTGCGACATCGTGGAGGTCTCCGAGCGAGACCTCGTGGCGCACTTCACTCGACTCAGCCACCGGCAGTTCTCGGTGGATCTTGGCGCCTACCCACTCGGTTCGTGCACCATGAAGTACAACCCGAAGGTCTGCGACACGGTCGCCGCGATGCCCGGACTCGCTGACGTGCACCCTGGAGCACCCGCGTCGCTGACGCAAGGGTGGCTGGCGCTGATGGTGGAGCTCGAAGAGAGCCTCTGTGAAGTCACCGGTATGGCGGCCGCCACGCTGCAGCCTTCAGCGGGGGCCGCCGGGGAGCTCACGGGCTTGCTTCTGATGGGCGCCTATCACGAGGCACAGGGTGATCGCCGGCGACGGGTCCTGATTCCGGATTCGGCTCACGGGACCAATCCAGCGTCAGCCACGCTCGGTGGGTATGAGGTAACGACCATTCCTACAGATCATCGAGGCTTGGTGGATCTTGAGGCACTGCGAGAAGCGCTCGACACCGACGTGGCCGGGATCATGCTGACCAACCCGAACACCGCTGGTCTTTTCGAAGAGGACATCGCTGCGATCGCCGCCGCAGTCCATGAAATCGGTGGACTCCTGTATTACGACGGTGCGAATTTGAACGCCATTTTGGGCGTTGTCCGCCCTGGAGATATGGGGTTCGACATCATCCACATGAATCTCCACAAGACATTCGCTACTCCACATGGTGGTGGGGGGCCAGGTGCTGGACCAGTGGCCGTCAGCCAGCGGGTGAAGGACTTCCTCCCGGGGCCGAAGCCAGCGCTCCTCGAGGACGGCACGTACGGATGGGTGACACCACCATTGTCGATCGGTCGGGTTCACGGATGGCATGGCAACAGCCTTGTTCTCGCTCGGGCGCTGACGTATCTCAAGGTTCACGGGGGCGATGGCCTTCGTCGGGTGGCAGAGCGAGCAGTGCTCAATGCCAACTGGCTGCGGAAGAGGATTTCCGAGCATTACCCAGCGGCCTATGACCGGACCTGCATGCATGAGGTCGTCGTCACTGCGACGGCCTTGAAACGGGCGACGGGCATCAAGGCGATCGACGTTGCCAAGAGGCTCCTTGAAGAGGGGTTCCACTCACCGACCGTCTACTTCCCTCTGATCGTTGACGAAGCGCTCATGTTCGAGCCCACCGAGACCGAGAGTCTCCAGACGCTTGAGTCGCTCGCTGAGTCGCTCGATCGGATCGCCCTTGAGGCGCTTTCGAATCCCGAGGAGCTTCAAGCATCACCTCGTACGACTCCCGTACGCCGGGTTGACGAGGCCCGGGCGGCACGGGTTCTGGTGCCAACCGAGGACGCACGAGTCATCGACTAGTCAGCCGCCGCCAATGATGAGACCGGCGAGTCCCGTCGTCACGGAGGCGACCATGGTCCCGACGGCGACGGTCAGTCCAGCGACAACCCTTCGTAATGCCACAAGGCGGGCGACCTCGAGGTAGAGCGTTGATGCGGTCGTGAATCCCCCGAGGAGACCGGCAAGGAGGAGAGTCGCCGCCTGTGGGGTCACTGATTGGTAGGTCGTGGCCCCAAGGACCACTCCTGCAAGCCCGCACCCAACGATGTTGACGACGCAGGTTCCCCACGGGAGCGTTCGACCAAGGAGAGCGGTGATGGCGTGATCGGTGAGATAGCGCGCAAGTGCCCCAACACCCCCGAGTAGCGAGACACCGGCGATCAGGAGCATCAGCGCTCCCTCCCGGAAAGTCGTGAGCCGAGGGCGAGTCCGGCGCAGGCGGCGATGAGGGGGAGGGCGAGCGAGGACAGCAAGGTGAGTGAGGCCAGGGAATAGGCCTCGAGGTGCGTGAGGAGCAGGGCCCCGGCAATGATGGCCGAGTAGGTGGTCCATCCACCGAGGACACCCGTCGCCAGGAAGAGACGGACCCCAACCTTGTCTGCATATCGCTCAAAGAGTGACACCGCCAGAATTGCGAGAATGAAGGAACCAACCACATTGATGATCAGGATGGTCCAGTCGAATCCACCATCCTGAGTCGAGGTGACCCGAACGACGAGGTAGCGCAAGAGGGTGCCAACGGATCCGCCGATAAATACTCCGAGAGCATGGGGCAGTGTCGGTCGAGAGGGCCGGCCGGGGGGTGAGTCCTCGATGTCCACATCGAGAGTGAAGGGACCGGCGACTTCCGCCATGGCGCGGGCCGGATCGAAATCTCCAAGCCGGGGGGTATCGCTCATGGTCGGGGGGACAGTCGCCTCATTGTCACGCGACCCTACCGGGGGAGTGGGTCATCTCGATGGCTTGGTGCATCACTCATTCGCGCCACGACCAACTCAATTCGTCAGCATCGGGCGCGAGACGGCGAAGAGGACGAGGCAGACTCCGGTCGAGGCCAACGCCCACGTCTGGGCTCTCTCGGGGCGCGCCGCTCGCACGCTCAGCAGAACAATGACATCAAGACCCAGGGCGAGGAGCACGAGCGCGTTCTGCATCATCTTCAGACGATCGCCAAGGGACCAGACGAGCAGGGCGGCGAAACTCAGCAGGGTAATGCCGACCGAGAGTGCTCCCGTCGCCGTCATGCGCTGGGGGAGTCCCGTAATCCCCGTCGCATGGTCGGCATCTCTGTCGCCGAGGGTATTGATGAAATGGACCCCGGTGCCGAGCAGGGCGGTGGCGATCATCACGTTGGCCCTGGGCCAGGGATGGCTTGGTAGTCCGAGGGTGATGAATGCGGGCAGAAGGCCGAAGGAGATGGCGTAGGGGAGCGGACTCCACGCCGTGGCTTTCAGTCGTCCGTTGTAGGCCCACGCGGAGCCGATAGCGATCAGATGAACTCCGGTAGCTTGCCAACCCAACAGCAGCGACAGCGGCACCGAGGCAGCCAGAGCGATGAGGGCGGCATTGCGTACGGTCGCCGCGCTCACGAGGCCAGCCACGATCGGCTTTTGGGTCTGGCCTGTGGCGTCATCGCGACCAGCATCAAACCAGTCATTGCTCCACCCGACGGAACACTGGCCAGCGAGCACAGCAGCGGCCACAGCGAGTGCACCCGGCATCCGCTGTCCGGCGAGAAGAGCGAGAGCGGTGGTCGCTGCAGTGACAGCCACGGTCGGTTGGAGGTGACAGGCCCGGGCGAGACCGACGATGGTTTGGCTACCGGAACGCCGATCAGTTGCTGTTGCCTTCACGGCTGAACCCTAGGTCCGCAGCGGTGGGCGTGTCCTTCAAGACCGAACCCTCCAGCGGGACTGACCCCGCCTAGAGCGTTTCGGACTCCAGGTTCTGAGCGAGGGGAGAAGGGGATCCACCAGCGTGTGCTGCGTTCGCTGAGGGGCGCGACCCAAACCGGAGATAGAGGGCGATCGCACCGCTCGTCAGTGCTGCATAGAAGCACCAGAGGGATGCGAATCCGTTCGCACAGAGCCGAGCAAGCGTGACCAAGGCAATGAGATTCGCGAAGCCGAACAAGACAACGTGGCGATACTCAGAGACGAGCATTGGCCCACAGGTGGCCACGATATAGAGCCCAGTGATGACGATTCCGTGACTCAGGCCGATTGAATACGCCAGGTGATATGCGCCCAGATGGGCGGTCGGTGGCGACGAAAGCAACGCCCACGCCATGAGGATGGCGACCGCCACGCCAAGCAGGATGAATGGCACAATCCTGCGTCGTCGAGGTTGGGTTGGCTCGATGCTGAGAACCAGAAGGGGAGCGAGCACCGGCAGGATGACGAGGGCGAACACGAGATAGATCCACATCGACACATTCCCCACGGACTCGGGGACCCGACCCTGAAGCGAGAGCCAGACGAAGGCCTCGTCGATCTGATGCAGGCCGAGGACCACAGGCAGGATGGCCACGAAGCGATATTCCGGCATGGCCTTAAGGTGCCGGCAGGCATCAATGCCGATGGCGACGACCGCCGCTCCGCCGATGAGGTCACCTTCGATCGAGAAGCACACCTAGGCGACCATTGTTTGACAAGTATCAACGATGAGGAGAGTTCGGATATGACTGCCGAGATTGCTCAAGGACTGGCTTCCTGAGGTCCCGACGACCCACCGGCGACCGCAAAGGACCACAGTTCCGGCGCAGTAGACACAGCGCCGCCATGCGTCGCGGGTGCAGCAGCGCCGCGGTGGCCATCAGCGAATGCTGGTGATGACACCCAGGTAGCGAATGCGGCCTCATCGCTCCAGCGAGTAACCACCAGCCACTGAGTTCGTCCGTCGGTTGGCCGCAGAAGCTCAAAGCCCTCAAAGCCCTCCTGGCCGTCGACCGCACCGACCCGCGCCGCGAATCGATCGGCAACTTCGTCGCCCGAATCCTCGGGAACGGTGATGGCATTGATCTTGATGATCGTCATGACAGGCATCCAATCAGAGATCATGCGTGGGCATGCATCGGGAGTGAGGAGTGTTGGCGGTGCTTCAATCAAAGTGAGAGCAGCGGGCGAGCCCTAAGACGCAGGATCACCCGCCGTGGTAGCAATCTCCATAACTTGACATAATGAACATTATCGGCGCTTTGTACACACTCAGGCTCACCAGTTTTAGCCTCGGGCCACAGGGTCGCCTCTACTGTGCGTGCAGTCTCCATCTGATCTGGGCCCCCCTTGTGCGCTGCACCCTGAGCTGCTCGCATGTGACGGTCGGATCGGGAATGGAGCGACCATTGTCTTCCGACTACCAAGAAGCTGGGATCCTCAGCGGTCCGGGGTCAGGCTCCCCCATCCACTCCACCCGGCTCCAACAGGAGCCGGCCCGTTGGGCTATCGGCTGCCGCATCGGTCCCAATTGTGAAAACACACCTTTTCGCGAGACCAGGAAAATACTGGATGGAAAGGCCAAAAGCCTCTACTTGAGGGCTCAACATGTGAGTCACATGAGCAGTGAACGCACCGAGGGGGCAAAAATGACGAAGTCCATTTCGGATACGGCCAGGGGGCGGTACACGCCGAGCGCATCGGTCCTGCGCCGTCGAACGACAAATGCCTTAATTCTCGTTTCGACGATCTCGGGGGTTGTCAGCCTTCCCGGTGTTGGGGTCGCAGGCGCCAGCGGAGTGGAGGTTTCGGCCTCGCCCCATCGAACGATGGCTTTGGCTCCGGGCTCTGGCCAGACGACGACCGGACCTCAGGGCCCCCAAGGCTTCCGCGGCAAGCGTGGCTTCCAGGGGTACCAGGGTGCCACTGGATCCCAAGGAACCCAGGGTTACCAGGGCTACCAGGGTGACACCGGATCACAAGGAGCTCAGGGCTACCAAGGTGCTGCCGGAACGCAGGGTGACACCGGTTCACAAGGCGTGCAGGGGTACCAGGGTGACACCGGATCACAAGGAACCCAGGGTTACCAGGGCTACCAGGGTGACACCGGACCACAGGGATATCAAGGAACCGATGGCGCACAAGGGTCGCAGGGGCCGCTGGCAACACGCTTCTACGGGTCTTTCTTCGATTCAACGACACAGGTGAATCCAGTTCCCGACGACCCGAACCCAATGATCCTTGGAACGACCCCAGAAGCGAACGGGGTTTCGATCGTCGCAGGCTCAGAAATCACGGTTGCGAACGCTGGAACGTACAACATCCAGTTCTCGTCGCAGTTCGAGCAAACTGTGTCGCCCTCCCACGACGTTGCCGTGTGGCTCCGCCTGAACGGAGCTGACGTCCCTTGGTCGAATACCAACGTCACCCTGCAGGGGAATGGGGCTACCTGGGTCGCCGCCTGGAACTTCGTTCTCAGCCTCTCTGCCGGCGATGAGGTGCAAATTGTCTGGGCATCATCAGGGGCAGGGACGCAGATGCTGGCGGTTCCGGCGTCGGTGACACCTCCTCGACCAGGCACGCCGTCGGTGATCGTCACAGTCCAAGGTGTGTAGTCATCTTGGACATTGAGAACTGAGTAACCCTCCCGCACGCGACCTGCCTTGCTTCATCGGTGATCTGGCGAGGAATCACAAGGTCTCGTGCAATCTCTCCGTGGCGAAACGCCGAGGGAAAACTCATCCCGTGCGTGTGCTTCGTTGGCCACGTACTCGTAGCTGAAATGAGGAAGGCGCCGTCCTCGCCGATCAGAATCTCCGGCCACCCGGTCCTGCGTGGATGCGTACCTCCTGACACCCCATGAAGGCTGCGTGTTGAACTCGGAGCGAACACTCTGATAAAGCAGAGGGTTACTAGACCATCAAGGCGGAGGACTTCATGACGCGACGCATCGGCCGAGGCAGGGGTTCATGGCAGGGAACTCGAATGTTCCTCGCAGCTCTGTTCGTTTCGGCGAGCGGACTTACGGTCACCGCGTGTGCGAGCGCTCCTGGGCAACCGCCGGCGAACACAGGCGTGGTGGTGGCCAAGCCGCTCACGAAGCAGATCTTGAACGTACCCCTGGTCACCCAGTCGGGGGCGACAACCACTCTGCAGGCGATGAAGGGTCACACACTGCTTGTCCTGCCCTTCCTGACGCTGTGCCCCGACGTCTGCCCCTTCACAACTGGGAATCTTCTCTCGGTACAGCGCTCAATCGACGCGGCCAAGCAGCAGGGCCGTATCAAGGTGATCGAGGTCTCCGTGGATCCTGAGCGCGACACTCAAGAACGGCTTGCTCAGTACGCGAAGGACAATGGCACTTCGTGGGATGTCGTGCGCAGTACCCCAGAGGGCACCCAACAACTCATCAAGTTCTTCGGCTGGACAGTCCTGAAGCAGCCTGCGAGCTCACCTCCAACCATCGACTGGCTTACCGGGGAACCGCTTACCTACGACCTCGCCCACTCCGACGGCTACTCGGTCATCGACTCAGCTGGGGTATTGCGTTTCGCCAATGGCTCTTCGCCCCATTTCCATGGCATCCTTCCGGCCAAATTGAGAGCGTTCCTCTCCGACGAGGGCAGGTCCACCCTGAGGCACCCAGAGCCGAATGGCTGGAAGCCGGCAGGAGCGCTTGATGCTCTCTCATGGGTTGCGGGTACGCGAGTCCCTCTTGCGTCGAACTGAGGTGGGCCAGCGGAGAGGTGTTCTCCTACTCCCCCGTCCAGCAGCTCACGATGATGTAGGCGTAGGTGTAGGCCACGTCAGCCGACTTGGTCGGGGGGACACCGAAGGTCGGAGGTATTCCAGAGACGTCCACCGTCAGCACCGCGGAGCGCTTTCGGACGACCATGGTGCCCGATGCAGACTGGAAGGAGGCGTCGCCGAGACTGGACACGGGGAAAGTCGGAGCGAGCGTGCGCTGCAATCCCTTGGCATAAGCGATCGCTTCCGTCCGGCTGGCGAGTTCCTTGACAGCGAGGCCAACGGTGCCAGTCGGGTACGACAGCGTGCATGAGTAGCGATCATTCGACCAAGTTCGCCTGCTCACGGACCCCTTGACGCCAAGAGCCTCGCTGTACTCGTTGAGTTCCTTGTCTGTGCAGATCATTTTTGCACTCTTCGATGGCTTCTTTCCCGCAGAATCGCCGGTAGAGGTTGGCCCTGATGCCTCCGTGCCGCACGATGCCGCCAAGAACGCGAGCACCAGAAGACCAGCACCTCCACGGCGTGCAAATCGCTGAATTCCCGATCGCCCGCTGGCGTTTCTGTTGCTTTCCCCTCCAGGGACTTCAACCGAGGGAAATTCCATTGCGTGCATCCTCTCAGGTAGTGACGTTCCTTATGGCAGGTGTTGGCGACCTGGCACTCGGTCTTGACCGCTTGCTCCACTGGGGTGTGAGTGGCCTCTGCGGTCTTTGATCTGTCTATGGTTCTCGTCGTGCTTTAAAAGCGTATCCGGACTCTGAGTGCAGCGACATTCGTCGAGTACGGGTCGAGGGGCCCTGGGCTAAGGGGTGCATCCCCGCCGGGGAGAATCCGAATCATGTTGGGCACGCTGCAGCCTGAAGCCAAGAGTCACTCAGTCGACGAGGGGAACTATTGATCCGAGACTCTCACAGGTGGCATCGATCAGGGCGCGATTGCGGGTGCTCTGCCATCTCGGGGTGACCTGGTTCATGACGTACCCAAATGCAACGCCACTGTCAGGATCGGCGAATCCCAAGGCCCCGCCGGTGCCGAAGTGGCCGAAGCTGCGGGGGTTCGGACCAAACGGGCGACGAATCGATGTTGGTTTGAATCCAAGGCCAAACGCGACGTCTTCCCCAAGAATGGGGCAATACCCGCTCGACTGCACCGCAGTGGCCTCTGCGAGTAGTTCCTGTGAAACCACGAAATCAGGCCTTAAGAGGGCGGAGTAGATCCGACAGACGCCCTCTGCGGTCCCATGTCCGTTGGTCGACGGTATCTGTGCTGACCGCCAGCGATCTGTATTCATCAGGCCCAGGGATGAATACCCCGGAGGATTGAAGTAACTCTTCATGGCCATGAGGGCATCACCCTCCAGTTCTTCGATCGAGTGCGGCAACGCTCCGAGCCCTCCGCCCCATACAACGTCAGCGCAGCGCCCAAGATGTTCGTCGGGAACCCCAAAATAAACATCTGCTCCGAGTTCGGCACAGAGCTCAGTCATCAGATCATGGGGCATCCGACCTGACGTCCTCCGAATGATCTCACCTACCAGATGACCGTAGGTGTTGGTGTGATAGGCGTGGCGAGACCCGGGATCGAACCATGCCGTAGTTCTGGCAAGTCCGCTCACCATGGATTCCCAGTTCCACAGGTCCTCATCAGTCATTGCTTCGCCGATGGCGGGAACTCCGGCACGATGGCAGAGGGCGTGGCGGACGGTGGCATTCGCCTTGCCTCCGGCGCCGAACTCGGGCCACTGCTTGGTGATGAGGTCGTCAAGACCCACTCTTCCCTCGTCGATCAGGCGGAGGGCCAAGAGGCCAACGAAGGCCTTCCCTACGGAGTAGAAGTCCACGAGCGTGTCACTCGCCCACGGACGCGCTTGCTCTTCGTCGGCCCACCCTCCGATGAGATCGACGACGACCTCGTGGTCGACCATCACGAAGACCCCGGCACCGATCTCGCCACGATCGGAGAAGTTCTTTGAGAACTCGAGTGCGACTCGCTCGAAACCGTCAGTGACGAAGCCCGTGATCGGTGTTTTCATCAGCGGATCCTCGCCCTCGCCCTTTGTGCAATATCGATCATGCTCTGATCACATCTTCGCCGAACCGAAGACGATTCGGAGGGGATTCCCTCTTTCTCTTCGATCGAGGGCAATACCCGATAGGATTGGTCAGGATTCATGGTATCGACGAACGGAAAATCGAGGAACCAATCGTGAGGATCGCAGACGACATCACTCAGCTCATCGGGAACACTCCCCTCGTCAGGCTTCGGCGGGTGACGGAAGGGGCCCGGGCGGAGGTTCTCGCCAAGCTCGAATTCTTCAATCCAGCGGGCAGCGTCAAGGATCGGATTGCGGTGGCGATGATCGATGCTGCGGAGGCGAAGGGACTCCTCACCCCAGATACAGTCATTGTGGAACCGACGAGCGGGAACACCGGCATCGCCCTTGCCATGGTGTGTGCGGCCCGTGGGTATCGATGCATCTTCACCATGCCCGAGACGATGAGTCGAGAGCGTCGCATGTTGCTGCGGGGCTACGGAGCCGAGCTCGTCCTCACGCCCGGACCAGACGGTATGGGGGGTGCTATCGCCAAGGCAGAAGAGATCGCTTCGGGTGAGGGTAGCTACTTCCTTCCCCAGCAGTTCGAGAACCCCGCCAATCCTGAGATCCATCGGACGACGACGGCGGAAGAGATATGGGCCGATACCGACGGCACGGTGGACATCGTGGTGGCCGGCGTGGGAACCGGTGGAACGGTCTCTGGAATTGGCAATCGGCTCAAGGAGCTCAATCCAGCAGTTGAGGTCATCGCGGTGGAGCCAGCCTCCTCGCCAGTGCTCTCCGGTGGAGCCAAAGGTCCTCATCCACTCCAGGGGATCGGCGCTGGTTTCGTTCCAAAGAATCTGGATCGCTCTGTGGTTGACGAGATCATCGCCGTTGAGAATGCTGATGCCTTCTCAACCTCTCGGGCGATGGCGAAAGATGAGGGGCTCCTGATCGGGATCTCGTCGGGTGCTGCAGTCTTTGCCGCCCTTGAGGTGGCTCGCCGAGAGGGGAACGCCGGCAAGCGGATCGTGGTCATCGTCCCGTCCTACGGAGAGCGGTATCTCAGCACCGCGCTGTTCGAGGGCCTTGGCGACTGATGGTGCTGGCCTCTATGGCTCGCGATATCGCCTCCATCAAGGATCGGGATCCCGCAGCGCGCGGCTCGATTGAGGTTTTGGTGACCTATTCAGGTCTCCATGCGCTGTGGGGGCATCGGATCTCGAATTGGCTCTGGCGACACAAGGTGCGTTTCGCAGCCCGCGTTATCGCTGCGGTGACTCGGGTGCTCACGAACGTGGATATCCACCCTGGGGCCACCATTGGGGAAGGTCTCTTCATCGATCACGCCATTGGTGTTGTTATCGGCGAGACAGCCGAGATTGGCTCGGAGGTGACCATCTATCAGGGTGTCACCCTGGGCGGAACCAGCCTCGAGCATGGGAAACGGCACCCCACGATCGGAGATCGTGTTGTCATCGGCGCCGGAGCGAAGATCTTGGGTCCTGTCACAATCGGAGATGACAGCCGCATCGGGGCGAACTCAGTGGTGGTTCGAAGTGTGCCGCCCAACTCAGTCGTCGTTGGCGTCCCTGGCCAGGTCATTGCCAAGAACCAGTCAATGGCTGAGGCTCCGGCGCTTGATGCCGAGAACGCGTTCTCCCCCGACCTTGTCGGCGTCAGCCTCAGTGCCCTCTTCGACAGAGTGGGGGAACTCGAGCGCCAGCTTGATGTCCCCGCCCCACTCCAGCGCGTCAGCCGATCGACAGAGGGCGTCTGGAGCGGCGAAGACTTCTCTATCTGATTTGTACACTCCGAGTGGCGTTTGAACGGCCCGCTCAGCTCATTGATTGGTGAAGGCCCAGCTGATGTTCGGGCTCGATGCTCGCTCCGACGTGATCATCGCCCCATGGCTCAGATCCATCAACGGCCAGATTCTGCCGGGGTCGGGCCAATTCGACCGGTTGCATCGACTCCCCCACCGGAACAATGTCGCCAAGGCTTGTCGAGTTGAGTCGATAGCCCAAGCCTCGATGGGTCGAGAGGAATCGACGGTCTGCCCCGGAGCGGATCAATTTTGAACGAAGTCGTGAAATGTTGACTTGGACAATGTGGTCGTCGTGGTACGAGTCCCCCCAGACTGACGTCAGGATGTCGGGACGACCCACGATCCAGTCAGGCGTCTGGGCGAGTCTCACAAGAATGCCGAACTCCACTCTTGTGAGCTGTACCTCACGGCCGTCAATGCTCACCCTGCGAGCGGCGACGTCGATAACGATGTTGAAACTGGACACCAAGGCCTGCCCTCCGCCTGGGTTCTTACGCGCCCTCCTTAGGAGCGCGTCGACACGGGCAAGGAACACCCGAGAGTCAAACGGGGCAGCCACGTAGTCGTCGGCACCAGCAGCAAAGGCGTCGATCTCTTCACACTCGAGAGGGGCCTCCGAGAGAAAAAGCATGGGTGCATCAATGTTGGCTCGGAGGAAGCGGCAGCCGTCACAGACGTCAGCCTCACACTGAGGCACGTCGAGGACCACGAGATCGAAGGACTCCTTGCGCGCCAACGTCACCGCCTGAAACTCTCCGTTGACGACTTTCACCTCTAGCCCGTGGCCACACAAAAGATCACTGCTCGGAGTCTCTGCGTCGCGGCTGATTTCATTGATGACAAGGACCCTCGGCATGATTTGACCACCGGGGTTCGGATTCAAGGTGTGTGGTGTCGTCGACATACTGACACCTTAATTAAATTAACTTCAATATCTAAGATAAAGGGGATAGATTTTGTAGATAGACCATGAAATATGCCCGATGGAACTCAAAGACCCTCGCTCTTCGAACAATTACGGACACCAAAAGTGTCTCTGGATCAGGAGGTTCGGGATATCAGGAGCCTGAGACGCCGCTCAATAATCCGTACCGTCCACGCAATTGCCACAATCAGAATAGCGCCGGAGAGGATCGGAAAGAGGAGAAACCATGGGTCCCTATTGGCGGGCGTCAACACGACAAAAAGTGTGGTGGCGACCCCGGGAGGATGAATCGAACTCGTCAGTCGCATCAAGAAGAGTGCGACGAGGACTCCGAGAAGTGCAGCGGCCCACGAGGGGGACGTGAGCACTCTCACGGTGATGACTCCAGCGAGAGCGCCGACAAATTGGCCAACGGCAACATTCCAGGATCTCGCGACGGAAATTGTCCGCTCAGCAAAAATGACCACAAGTGAGGCGGCGAAACTGGGTATGAACAGCGGGTTCCCGCCCCCTCGAGCCAACGAGTCGGCCCACACCATAAAGGCGACCGTCCCGGTAACCGCCATGATCTCGAGTGGTGTCATCAAAATACTTGCGAAGGATTTCGTAGAGGTGAGCCACCTGTCGATCCGATGACGTTTCATGGAGTGAGCCTATGGCGATCGGTTGTCAGTCTTGGTGATTGTCACGCGTTGACTTCCCAGGGCCGAGGGGCGCCTAGGGGGCGAGGAGGATCCTGAGCGCCCGAGTGAGAAGGACGCTCGTCTCTTCTGCCGAGAGGCCACGGTGAATCCGATATTGGTCGATTGACTCGAATTGGGTGAGAGCATCGACAGCTGCCGCGACAGCATCTCGACGTGGAGACGCCATCGAGTCGATCTCGATCGCGAATTGGGCGTCCACCTGGTGACGCATGGCTCGGTGGTTGGCTTCGAGCTGCCCCTTCAGAATTGAATCGAACGACGAGCGGACGACCGACGCACGGAAACTCGCTGCGCCTGCTTCGTAAACCCCCATGCGGCTCGCCATGAAGCGCTCAAGCCTTTCTTCGAAGGATCCTCTCGTGAATTCCTCGATCGCAAAGAGAGGTCTGAGAATCTCAAGGTGCCGTTCAATCGCCGAGCGGACGAGAGCATCACGGTCTTCGAAGTACCGATAGACCGATCGAGCCGAGAGCCCGACGCGCAGAGCAACCTCCTCGGGGCCGGGGGCGAGATTGTCCTCCGAGAACAATTCGATGACGGCGTCGAGTACTGCGGTTCGATTCCGATCCCGTCGAGCCGAGCGACCATCGATATTTTCGATGTCGCCGGAGGCCTCCGCGCTCGGCTCTCTGGCCGAAAGAGCCATCAGAGACCCGATCGGTCGACGGGATTCCTCGGGTTTCGGCCTGCTTCAAGATCGGCGTTGCGCTGGAGGAGCCGGGCATGTGTGACCTGATGCGTGATGATCCAGAAGCGATCAGCCTTGATGGCGTACGTGACATCAGCAGCTACATCGGCAGGATCCATGGCCACCGTCCCGACAAACTTCTCGATCTGGTCCATCGGAATTGGCCCCGGCTTTGGGAGGCCGGTCGCAGCGTGCGCGTTCCGTGCTGACTCGAAAATCTTGGTGTCGACGAGCTCGGGACACAAGCAGCTCACGCCCACACCAGTACCAGCGAGCTCGAGCGCAAGGGACTCTGACAGTCCAACAACGGCATATTTTGATACGTGGTACGAGCCGAGCATTGGGGTCGCAACTAGTCCGGCTTCTGAGGCCGTGTTGACGATGTGGCCCTCCCCCTGCTCCACCATGAGGGGGGCGAACGCGTTGACGCCGTAGGCGACGCCGAGCACATTGACCCCAATAACCCATTGCAGCGCTTCCGGGGTGGTGCGGATGTTGGTGTGCCCTGACGCAACGCCAGCGTTGTTGGCCAGGACGTGGACAGCTCCGAATCTCGAGAGTGCGGCATCGCGCAGTGCTTCGATCTGAGTCGGGTCCGACACATCGCAGGTGACGGCGAGAACCGAGCCACCGAGCTGTTCGATTCGAGCGGATTCCTGATCCAGCAGCGGACCCTCGATGTCGGCCATGACGACTGACATCCCTTCGGCGAGGAATCGCTCAGTCAAGGCGAGGCCTATCCCTGAAGCGGCTCCCGTGATGACTGCGGTACGTCCTGTGAGCACTCTCATAGTTGTGGTTCTTTCGATCGTGATGGATGTCGTCAGATTTTTGCAATGACCTCTGAGCCGTACTGGGCCAAAGCTGTTGCGGTGTCGTTCCAGAACAAGAACGAGGGAACAATAACGCGATGGACCCCGAGAGCCTCGAGTGCCGCTGCTTCCTCGATGGCATTCGGTCCAAAGACGCCCTTGCCGCCGGTCGTGATTTCGAGAGCGCTAGGGTCCCGGCCCGCATCTTCGGCCGTCTGGCGAGCTATCCCAATGAGGTTGGCAAGTTTCTCGTGGTTGCCCTCAGCGGGGAAGAACCCGTCGCCAATACGTCCCGCCCGTTTTGCAGCGACCGTCGTGTGGCCTCCGACGTGGACGGGGATTGTCCCGCTGACGGGCTGTGGTCGCATGATGCAGTTCTCGAATGAGCTGAAAACGCCGTCATACGAGGCCGTCGGCTGCTGCCATAAGGCGCGCATGGCGGCGACTGAATCGTCAAGCCTGCTCCCTCGATCCTCGAAGGAGACGCCGAGTGCTCGGAATTCCTCGGCCAGCCACCCAGCGCCCACGCCCAGAAGCATGCGACCTCCCGAGAGAACATCGAGAGTGGCGAGTTCTTTGGCCAGGACAAGCGGGTTGCGCTGCGGAACGATGAGGACGCCCGTACCGAGTTTGATCGTCGACGTGGCTGACGCCAAGAAGGCCAGCCAGATGAGGGGATCTGGTATCGGCGCATCATCGTTCCCAGGCATCCGACCTGATCGGTCATAGGGGTAGGTGGACTCGTAGCCTTCGGGAACGACGACGTGCTCGACAGTCCAGATCGACTCAAAGCCTGCGGCCTCAGCAGTCTGGGCAAACTCGATGGCTCCTAATGGCTCGACGAATGGCCCGGTGTTGGCAAAGGCGATTGAGTACTTCAACGTTCGAGGTCCTTGGTCTCAAGGGAGCAGATGAAGCCAACCTTGGGATCAACGACCCCCGAGAGCATGAGGCGGTAGACGGCCTCGACAGGCTCGACCCCCGAGACCTGCGTCAATTCGATCCACGTTGGCACCCACGTCGTGAAGCGATTCCATGACTCTGCGACCTTGGCGGAGAGTCCGTCAGGTCCCCACTCTTGGGTTCGCTTTGCAATCTGAGTCGGGGCGAAGAGGAATTCAGGGGTTGGGCCAGGGAGATCTCCATCAGCGGGTGCGGCTTCGTGATCCCAGTGGGTACCGCCAACAATCATTGAATGCCCGAGAAGGGATCCGAGGCGCGTGTGGACGGCTCGAAGGACGTCAGCATTTCCCGAGACGTCGATGTAGGCAGACGGGACTTGATCAACGGCATCGACCTGGTCGTAGGTCAGGACCTGGTCATAGACGCCGAGACTTTCGGTGAACGCGACATTGCCGGGCGAGGTAAGTCCGACGACACGCATCGAGCGCTCGTGGGCGAGGAATGCTTCCCCGATGGAGGTCTTCGCCGACGCACTTGAAATGATGACCTGGGCAGACCCGAAGTCGTCGTGATCGACGAGAAAGTCGTCGATCACGAAGGAGGTAAAGAACAACGGGTAGAGGAGCATTTGGAGCTCTTCTCGGTCCTCGGCGTAAATGGGGTCTCCACTGCACCGCTGAAAACTGTTGTAGGCGCTGGGGAGAGTGGCTCGATGTGGCGACATATCTGTCACCGTCCTGTCACCCGCTCGGCCTGGCGTGATGATCAATTCCGAGCCCATCGGGTAGTAGCCAAACAATCTCTCGCCCACAGCGACTTCGCTCGAGCGTGCTTCGACGACGCTACCGAAGCCCCAGACTGGGACCCTGCCCCACGCGGTGTCGTCTCCTTCTTCTGGAGCACCGGCAGGAAAGAACTCCCAGTAGCGGAGCATGTCGCCGAAGACGGCGTAGGTGATGTTGTTCGTCGAGAACCCGAAGACATCAACTTCGATGCGGGCTTCGCCCTCGGCAAGGGCTCTCGGGGCGACGGCGACCGAACGAGTTGTGGCTAGATCTTGGCGAGATACCTCGAAATCCATTGAGAACCCTTCTGATAGGTAGCCAAGCCAACCTACCGAGGCAGCCAAATGATGGCAAGTATGATGACAGAACATTGGATCTGGTCGTTGCGATTGGCGACGGCCCAATCATCGTCAGGAGCCGGACCGTTGAGTGCCTTCATCATTTACGCCATGCCCGGATCGCTGTACTCAGCGAAAGCACGCTCGTATCTTCGAAAGAACGGGATCGAGTACGTCGAGCGTGCACCCGGGGACCCTCGCTATGACGCAGAGGTCGTCCCGGCGATCGGGCGGTGGATTATCCCGGTCTTGGTCACGGAGTCAGGCGAGTTGATCCAAGACACGGTCGACATACTTGACTACCTCGATCGACAGCGCGGCAGCCTTCCCTCGATCTACCCGGAGACCCCGAGGCACCGAGTAGTCAGCCACGTCCTCGAGATGTTTGCCGGTGAAGGTCTCTTGCGGCCCGCCATGCACTATCGATGGAACTTCGACGAGGCCAATGTCCCGTTCCTCGAGCAGGACTTCGCTGGGTCACTGGTGCTTCGAGGCGACAGCGACGCTCGAAAGGCAGTGTTCGGATTCGCGAGCGACCGAATGCGCAAAGCAACAACAGCCTTTGGGGTGGCGCCTGAGCTACTCAAGCCGATCGAGGCGTCGTATGCGGAATTCCTCTCCCTACTGTGCTCCCACCTCGATGGATCTCCGTACCTGCTTGGCGGAAGGCCGACGGTCGCTGACTACGCGCTCATGGGCCCGATGTATGGTCACCTCGCTCGGGACCCTGCGCCGGCTCAGCTGATGAAGCAAACGGCGTGGCGAGCCTGGCGATGGGTCGAGCGAATGAACACCGCCGCTGATGACTCATCGGAGTATGGCGATCCCGATCCGACTCTCTTCGCTGATGACGCGATCCCCGACACGCTTCAAGCGCTCCTTCGCTACATCGCTGAGGAATACCTCGCGGAGATCGCTGCTCTGGTGTCGGGCGTGGATCAGTGGCTCGAAGAGAACCCCGACGTAGCGGTGGGCGAGACTGTCGGCGGAACGCCGAATCGTCGTTTCCTCGGAGATGTGTCATTCGTGTGGCGATCACGGCCCATGACTGTCAGCGTCGTTCCGTATCGAATTTTCATGCTTCAGCGGATTCAAGATGCCTTCGAAGCCCTCGGTGAGGCGGATCGGATGGTGGTCAGGAGCGATCTTGCCAAGGTTGGTCTCGAGGAGGTCCTCGACCTCAAGGCGCGTCGTCGAGTGGAGCGAGCCGAGAACCGTGAGGTCTGGGGCGTTGAACAGGTCCCCTTTCTCATCAGCTAGGGACCGCCCGATAGTCTCAAGCGCTGACAATGGTCGCCCACTCGCCAGAGTGCGACTCGATGGCTTCACCGAAGGGGCACGCTGATGGAGATCACACTTGACTGGGACGGCGACGTGGCCGTGGCGAAATGGAACGACGGCGAGAATCGCCTCAACCCCGATTCAATGGATCGACTTCACAGCATCCTCGATATTGTCGCCGACCACGAGGGTCCGACGGCCTTCGTCCTCACCGGCACTGGGAAATTCTTTTCAAACGGCCTCGACCTTGACCGGTTCGCCAACAACTCCGAAGAACTTGAGCTCACGTTCCGCTCGCTGCATCGATTCCTCGGAAGGGTCCTCGATCTCCCCTGCTACACCGTGTGTGCGATCAATGGACATGCGTTCGCTGGTGGAGCCCTCTCCTCTTCGGTCTTTGACTGGAGGATCATGCGCGAGGACCGAGGGTTCTGGTGCATGAATGAGATCGACATCAAGATCCCCGTCACCAAAGCGATGTACGGGGCGCTGGCAAGCCACATCCCAGCACCAGCGCTCAGTGAGGCCCTCTTGACCGGTCGCCGCTTCAGTGGCCCCGAAGCACTCGCCGCCGGCGTCGTCGATCAGATCGAGCCCGAGGAATCCGTGCTGCGCAGTGCGGTTGAGCGAGCGGCTGCGATGGCAGACAAGGACAGGGCGACGATGCAGATTCACAAGCGCCACCTCTTCGGACAAGCTTCGCAACTCTGCATTGCTGAGTCCTGAGCACGCCGAGGGTTCGCTCTTGGTTCATCGAGGATCCATCATCTCGATGCAGGTCCCGCAGGGGTGCCCCATGGTGGCTTCAAGAAGCACTCTCGTTTGCTGCGATGCGCTTGCGCTGCGATCGGTAGGCCCGGAAGCGACCGACGAACTCTTCGGTTTGTTGTTGGTTCCAACGCACTGAATCGAAACTTGGGCGTTCCTCAAGCCGCAGTCGGTGTGCCTCGATTGTGGAATTCACGTCATGATCAAAGCCGAGATGCCGAAGGCCGTCGAGACGAACGTAGAACGGGACCAGGATCGACTCGGCCATGGTGATCGCTCCCCCGGCGAGCCACCCAGTGGGCTTGAGCCACTCGGCGATCTCACTGAGTGCAGCATCCAATTGATGGGATGCTCGATTGATCGAGGCGTCTTCGACCCCGTAGTAGATGCCGATCATCGCCGGATAGAGCACAGCATCGATTCGGCTAGCGCGAGCAAGGACCGTCGAGCGCTCGGGTCCAGCGGTCGGGAGCATTGGGTTCTGGGTGATTCTGTCCTCGAGCCAACGCAGGATGGGAATCGAATCAGCGAGGTACTCGTTGCCGATCCTCAGCATTGGGATCTCCCCCTTTGGGCTGTTGGCGAGGAAAGCTGCGGGGACGGTGAAGCCCGTCGGCCGAGCGGCGGTGGGAGGGACGTCGGTCAGCCGGTGGGTGATTTCGCGTTCCGCGAGAGCAAAGGACACTCGGGTCGAATACGGACAGATCCAGTGGCCGAAGAGCTCCACCTCAAGTGCGTGTGGCGTGTTCATGCGATGAGGACCTCGCAGCCAGTGCCAGCTAGAGCCTCGTCGACTCGTATCTGGTCAGCACGGTCGAGCGCGCCGTACTGCTCTCGAATCCAAGTGAGGCACTTGGCCTGATAGGCGAAGGCCCCTTGGGAGTACGTCATGCCGAGAATCTCACACTCCACGTCACCATCGCCTTGGGCGAGAGCGGTGGCATTGGCCAGCATGAAGGGTGCGTAGGTCGAGCCAATTTCAGTGAGCAGCGGAGTGAGGTCCCGAACGATCTCGCCCCAAGACCCCCAGCCACTGTCGCCGTCGATTGGGAGCCAGGAGAGATCATCAGTCCTCTCGACCCAATTCGTCACTCGTGGGGCAAGGTCGATAGCGATCCGTGCCGACTCGGGATCCCACCCGACAAGCTGCCGCAGCTGCCCGAACAACCCAAAGTCACCTCGACCTGGACGATCCCCGAGCAGGTAAGGGCTGCGGCGGAATCTTTCCTCGAGGATCTGGAGAAGTCGCCGGTAGGAGTCTTCGATGACTGGGCGATTCTGCTCCGTCGATCCGACCAGCGCTCGTCGGCCCTTCTGCCGGTCGGTAATCCATGCAGTCCGATGAGCAAGGGTCTCGTCATCGATCTGCGCCTGGATGTCCAGTGGGAGGAGCCGGCCCGCCTTGATGACGGCATCGGCGTAGTGCCATCGGTAGTGGTACATCTGCTTCGTGACCCACTCGTCGCCGAAGTCCTCAATGAGGAAGTCAATGAATGCCGATGCCGGATCAGGTGGAATGAGGCTCCGTTCGGTCTGCAGAGCCTCGAGGCGCGTGATCTGTGGGCTGGAATCGATCATGACGTCGTCATAGGAACCTTGATCATCGGGAAACCCAATCGCCGGGATGAGCGCCACTGGCCCCTGTGCAAGGTCGTCGAACTCAGAGCCTCTCAGGATCCACTCGAATGGCATTCTTCGAAACCGCAGCACGGCTCGCATCTTGAGTGAGTAGGGCGAACCGTACCCTCCGGCCAGCTTCAGGGGATATCGCTCGTTCACTCAGCCTCATTTCGTCAACCTGAATGACAGATTATGGTCCGAACATGACGGCGGCAAGGTGCTGCCGGTCGCGCCCGCCAAGCCGGAAGGTTCCGACTGCTGGCGCGATATCTGGTGAACGGGGTGAACATGGACAGGTCAAAGGAGATCAGATTTGTGATCGAGATTGAGGTCACCGACATTGAGAATTTCCGGACAGCAGTCGAGGAGTGCTCACTGATCAGCCTCGCCGAACCCGGGACCCTGCTGTACGACTGGTATCTCGACGACGTGACGTCGACTGCACGTCTCTACGAAGCGTACGAGTCGGTCGAGGCCGTGATCGCGCACACTGCAGGCCCCGTCTTCACTGAGGTTGGTCCTCGCCTGCTCGGGACCTGTTCATTCGCCAGAGTTGACTGCTTCGGTCCCGCCGAACGCCTCGCTGCCTCTCCCCAGTTCTTCCCGGTCACGTACTGGGGCAACTCGTTCTCGTCGGGGGCAAATGTGAGCAGCGAGGGGTGATCGTGACCCCGGTATCCTCGAGGTGGTGACTACCACCGCTCCTGCTTCGACCAAGCTCGAGCCGGAGGTCTTCCGCGCTGCCGTGGTGATCGTGCTGGGTTCGATCATGGCGATCCTTGACACCACGATCGTCGCAGTCGCCCTCGAGAGCCTGGCGAAGGATTTTCACGTTTCGGTTTCCACAATCCAGTGGGTCACCACTGGGTACCTTCTCGCGCTCGCCGTCGTCATTCCAGTGACGGGATGGGCGGTTCACCGCATCGGAGCAAAGCCCCTCTACATCAGTGCATTGGTGATTTTCATCGTTGGATCCGTCCTGTGCGGCCTCGCGTGGTCGGCGACGTCGCTGATCGTTTTCCGGGTCGTTCAGGGAATCGGCGGAGGCATGCTGATGCCGGTCGGCCAAACGATCATGGCCCGGACTGCCGGACCTGCCCGTATGGGCCAGGTCATGGGCGTGATCGGCATGCCGACCTTGCTCGGCCCAATCCTGGGCCCTGTGATCGGAGGGGCCATCATCACCAACACCTCGTGGCGATGGATCTTCTTCGTGAACATTCCCATTGGGGTAGCGGCGCTTGTGGCGGCAATCTTCTTCCTCGAGGGCTCGGAACGCGACCGCGATCACCGATTCGATCTCATTGGCTTTCTGTGCCTCTCGCCTGGCCTCGCACTCCTTGTCTACGGCCTCTCCGAGGTCGGTAATCAGCCTCAGGGTTTCGCGAGCTCGAAGGTTCAGTGGTGCCTCGCAATTGGCATCGCGCTCACCATCGCCTTCGTGTTCCGAAGTTTCCGGGCCCCCGAACCCCTCATGGAGATGCGGCTCTTTAGGAACCGAACGTTCACGGTGTCATCAATCTGCATCTTCCTCTCAGGGGCAACTCTGTACGGGACGATGTTCCTTCTCCCCCTGTACTACGAAGTCGTCCGGGGTCGCTCGGCATGGATGGCTGGTCTCCTCATGGCTCCCCAAGGGATTGGTGCTGCGATGGTGATGCGATGGGCGGGGACCCTGGCGGACCGCCGCGGTGCCCGGATTGTTGTGCCGATCGGCATGGCGCTGCTGGCTCTCGGGACCCTCGCATATACGCAAGTGTCGGGGACGAGTAACTATGGGTTCCTCGCCGCCGCCCTTTTTGTTCGGGGCATCGGTCTCGGTCTCGCCATGATGCCGGTGTTTGCAGCGTCGTATCGGGACCTCAGCCACGCTGAGATTCCTCGAGCATCGACGGCGACCAATATCTTGCGGCAAGTGGGAGGCTCACTCGGTGTGGCCGTGTTTGCTGTGGTGCTTCAAACCCAGATCACCAAACGACTCCCGGGTTCTGGAGGGATTTTTGGCGCCAGTGCCGGAGCGATGTCGCCGCATATCGTCAATGAACTCGCAGCGGCATTCGCCACCTCGTTTTGGTGGTCCTTCGGGACCTGTGTGATCGCCATCGCCCCGGCGCTCCTGCTTCCGGGTCCCGTCAAACAGGGTCTCTCGGCTCCCGCTTGAGTCAAGGGCTGTCGCTACGGCTTGAGGCTGAGAGCAGCCTTGCCGGCAACCCGGCGATTCAGAAGGTCGTGGAGTGCCTGAGTCACATCCTCGAAGCGATACGAGGTGGGTTCGGGCGGAGTGATCGACCCTCCCTCGGCCATTGCGAGCACATCCCCGAGGAGATCGTGCTGCGCCGCAGCGTTGTTCATCGCCCAGGATCCCCAATCGATGCCAAGAACGCTGCGATTCCTGAGGAGAATCTGGTTCGCTGGAAGTGAGGGGATGGTTCCCGCCGCGAACCCGATCACGAGGTAGCGACCACCATCTCGCAAGCATCGGAGAGCGGGATCCGCCATCTCGCCTCCAATCGGATCGACGACGATGTCGACACCACCCAGACTTGCTTCTCGAACGAGGTCCTTAAGCGTGGCAGGAGAAGCCTCGATGAGCGTGGTGGCACCAGCGCGTGCGGCAAGCTCTCGCTTCTCCGCGGTTGATGCGCAGCCAATCACTGTCGCACCAAGGGCTCGGGATACCTGAACGGCGGCGACACCCACGCCGCCACCGGCTCCGAGGACGAGGACCTGCTGGCCTGATCCGATGTTCGCTCGATCACGCAACGCGTAGAGGGCCGTGGAATAACTCTGAATCATCGTGGAGGCCGCAGCTAAGGAGAGCCCGGCGGGCACGTGGGCTACCCCCTCGATGCTGGCCACAATCTCCTCCGAGAAGCCACCAAGGCCACAGCTGACAACGACGCGATCACCGACCTGCGCGGTTGTGACGTCATCGGCGACCTCAGAAATGATCCCCGCCACCTCACTCCCCGGAATGAACGGGGTAGCAGGCTTGATCTGGTATTTGCCCTGGACGAACAGGGCATCGACAAAGTTCAGACCTGCAGAGTGGACCTGAATCCGCACCGTACGCGACCTCAGCGTCGGTGCGGCAACGTCTTCGACCTGGAGGTCATCGATTGAACCGACGGTTGAGCAGACGATGGCGCGCATGACCGATCATCGCACTTGCTCCGACGTTTGTGGGGTCTCAGCCGTTGATACGGCTGCGCACTGACGCTGCAATGTTGGACGCTTCGTTGATGACTGGCTCCATCACGTCCCTAAGGTTCTTCTCCCCGAGGTTGAGTTGCACCAGCGCTTCATCGATAGTTCCTCTGAGGTCCGTGAGGAGGGTGGCGACATCCTCACGAACCTTGTTGATCTCTGGCTGCATAGTTCCTCCGCTCTGATGCGCGTTTTGCGTGTGTCTCAACGATTGCTGATGCAGGCCTGCTCGTACAGGGTCGAAAGACCCTCGCTGGGCCACCAAGTAGCGTCAAGATCTTGAGGCGTGGCGATGGATAAGGGGCGACCGTTGGGAAAGATCCCTGCAGTAGTCGAGCCGGGCGAACTCGGTGCCGGTCCATGGAAGTGGATCGTGACCTGGGGTGCCCTTCTGCACCATGGCTGGCATTCGGTGGTGGTCGAAGCGTTCGATGCCGATGATGCTTTGGTCATTGCTCGAGAGGCGCATCCGGATCGGCCCGCCCCTCGAACGGCGCTTCTGGCCCGCCAAGAGCCCTTGGGGATGATCGAGGGAGCGTCGGCGCACGACGCCTCCCCTGCTGGCGAATAGCCTGAGCCGTGTTCACAGCCCTCAGACCCAAGGAGCATGATGGGAAACCTGTTCTCAATTGAAGGAAAGGTCGCCCTGGTCACCGGGGGGAGCCGAGGGATCGGCGAGATGATTGCGCGTGGATTCCTTGAAGCTGGCGCCAAGGTCTACATCTCCTCTCGCAAGGCGGCGGTGTGTGACGCCATGGCGGCCGAGCTCTCTTCCATTGGGACGTGCATCTCGATTCCGGCTGACCTGTCGACCGAGGCGGAATGTCAGCGTCTCGCCGCCGAGTTGACGGCGAGGGAGGATCACCTCGATATCTTGGTCAATAACGCCGGCGCCACCTGGGGTGCTCCCATTGAGGAGTTCGATGAGGCTGCCTGGGAGCGAGTGCTGGCGGTCAACGTCAAGGGCGTCTTCCATCTCACCAAGGCCCTCCTGCCGCTCCTTGAGGCGGCAGGTTCGGCTGACGAGCCGGCTCGAGTTATCAACATCGGATCGATCGATGGAATTCATGTGCCGCTCATGGAGACCTATTCCTACTCAGCGTCGAAGGCTGCGGTGCATCAACTCACCCGCCACCTGGCGCGTCGATTGGCCCCAACGATCACGGTCAACGCCATCGCTCCCGGCCCGTTCGAATCCAAGATGATGGCGGCCACTCTCGACGCCTTCGGTGAGCAGATCGCGAATTCCGCCCCCCTGAAGCGGATCGGTCGTCCAGATGACGTTGCAGGAACGGCTATCTTCCTTGCGTCGAGGGCCGGTTCCTATCTGACCGGCTCTGTGATCGCCGTCGATGGCGGGATTGCAACGGTCGGATCCAACTGAGGACCCATGCCGGATGGCTACCATCAGTGCACCAACGAGCGAAAGAGCGTGATTCATGCCTGAAGACGTGATTGATGTCATGGTCGAGATCCCAAGTGGGAGCCGCAACAAGTACGAGTACGACCACGACAACGACGTGATCCGGTTGGACCGTCGTCTCTTCACCGCTACGAGGTACCCCGCCGACTACGGCTTCGTTCCTGACACGCTCTCAGAAGATGGCGACCCTCTTGATGCGCTGATTCTTCTCGATGACCCCACTTTCCCCGGCTGCTTTGTCACCTCGAGGATTATTGGCGTCTACATGATGGTCGACGAGGCTGGGCCAGACGCCAAGTTGATTTGTGTCATCGACGGAGACCCAAACCGCGAGTCCTACAAGGACATCACTGATGTCCCTCAGCACCTGCGCGACGAGATCGCCCATTTCTTCACGGTCTACAAGG
>JBAXAR010000002.1:0-55636 GCA_037142475.1 Actinomycetes bacterium | reverse complement strand
GTCCTTGAGAGTGGGGTCTCGGTGGCCATTGGCTCCGAACATGGCTATGAGCCGCTGGCGTCGTGTGCGGTGGTCGTCGCCCCCGTCAAAGTTGATGGCCAGCATGCTGGGGCCGTGGGCCTCGTGGGGCCCACTCGGATGAATTATCCCGCGGCGATGGCGGCAGCGGAAGTTGTCGGACGACAGCTGAGCGAGCGCATCGGTTTCGATCTCGGAGGATCAGAGGCGACCGCCACGAAGGAGGACCGGAATGGCTGACGATCTCTACGAGATCCTTGGCGTCAGTCGTGGTGCCTCAAGCGACGAGATCAAGAAGGCCTACCGGCGCTTGGCTCGAGAGCTGCACCCCGATACGAATCCGGATCCGACAGCGGAAGCCCGCTTCAAGGAGGTGTCTGCGGCCTACGAGACGCTTTCGGATGCCGACCGCAGGGCGCGCTACGACACCTACGGAGATGCTCGAGGTGGTGGGGGGTCACCCTTCGACGCTGGTGGCGGGTTTGGGGATATCTTCGATGCCTTCTTCAGCCAGATGGCGCCAGATCAGGGACGCCGGGGACCCACGCCTGGTCACGATATCGAGACCACGGTCACCATCGGATTGGTCGACGCCGCGTTCGGGGTCGCAACCGATGTCACGCTGCGCCTCCCGGTCTCGTGTCCCGACTGTGCGGGTTCAGGGGCAACGCCTGGGACTGACCCCGAGCGCTGTGGCGACTGCGGCGGATCGGGAGAGGTTCGCCGAGTCCGACAGTCGCTCCTGGGCCAAATGATCACGGCCTCACCGTGCACGCGCTGTCACGGCATGGGAAACATCATCTCGTCGCCCTGCAGCACCTGCCATGGAGACGGCCGAGTGACTGACGAACAGACCCTGACGGTCGAAGTACCTGAGGGGGTCGAGGACGGGACCACCCTGCGCTTGACCGGGCGGGGAGCGGCAGGCCCGCGAGGCGGACCATCGGGCTCGCTCTACGTGCATCTTCGAGTCGCCGCTGACTCCCGTTTTGAGCGTAACGGCGACGATCTCCACACCATGGTTCACATCGGGATTGCTCAGGCCGCCCTTGGCACGGTGTTGAGTGTCGACACACTCGAGGATCCTGAGCAGGTCGCCATTGAGTCAGGGACTCAGTCGGGTGCGGTCCTTCGCCGCAAGGGACTTGGTGTCCCTCACCTGCGGGCTCGAGGGCGCGGGGACCTGTACATCCACGTGCAGGTCGATACCCCCGCCGATCTTTCCGACCGGGAGGTCGAGCTCCTCGGAGAGCTCGCCCTGATTCGGGGGGAGCACATCGAGCCCACTGAGGGGCAGCGAGGCATTATGTCGAAGATCAGATCGGCGTTCAGCTGACGGTGACCCTCCGATGAAGACACCCGGACCTCGGAGCGCAAGAACCGAGTGGCTCAGTGGCGTCGAAACCCGAGCAGCCGCGGTTGCACAGGTCTTCGTCGAGGACCTCGGGTCTCCGGCGATGTCCGACGATGACCGTCGACACCTCCTGAAAGTGCGGAGAATCCGCGCTGGCGAGATGGTGGTCGCCGCCGATGGCCGAGGGTCATGGCGTTGCTGTGAGATCCGATCCGAGGAGCTCGCTCCGATCGGACCTGTTGAGTTCGAGGAGCCCCCTGCCCACCCGTTCACTGTGGCGATCGCTCCGATCAAGGGTGACCGAAGTGAGTGGGCGGTGGCGAAGCTCACCGAGGTGGGCTGTGATCGGATTGTGGCGATCAGTACCGAGCGTGCTGCTATTCGTTGGAGCCCCGAGAGCGCACAACGGGCTCTCGAGCGGTGGCGCCGGATCGCGGCAGAGGCATCGTGTCAGGCACGACGGGTCCGCCCTCCCGCCATCGAAGGGCTCGTTCCTGTGGCAAGCCTCCTCGGAGATCCCAGCGTGGTCATCGGATCGTTGGGCGGGTCACCTCTTCGGAGCGACACGTCAACGATCGTGATTGGCCCCGAGGGCGGCTGGAGCGAACACGAGCTGGCGTCGGCTCACGGTCGAGTCGGATTGGCCACCCAAGTCCTCAGGACCGAGACCGCAGCCGTGGCCGCGGGCGTGCTGCTTGCCGCTCGCCGTGCGGGTACGGTCAGTCTTGTTGCAGGTGAGGGTGTCTCGATCGACGAGCACCGGGGTGCAGCAGAGAAGGGTGAGTGGCAATGAAGGTTGAGGACTGCCTGTTCTGCGGGATCCTTGCGGAAAACATCCCGGCGACCATCATCTATGAGGACGCGACCGTGATCGCCTTCCGTGACATCGCCCCTCAGGCGCCAACCCACGTTCTCGTGATCCCTCGGCAGCACATCGATCATGCCGGCGCCGTCCTCCCTGAGGACGCATCGGTGGTCGGCTCAATGATTGTGGCGGCTCAGAAGGTGGCGGAGATCGAAGGGATCAACGGCGCAGAACGCGGCTTCAGGCTGGTGATGAACGTTGGTCCTGACGCCTTGAACTCGGTTCCTCACCTTCATCTCCACGTCCTTGGAGGACGACCGATGGCGTGGCCTCCGGGATGAGCGCGTCATTCTCTGACCCCTCGATCACCCTGCCGACCCGGGCGACGACCATGGTCCCCAACACCCATCTCATGGCAAGCCTCCTTGGTCACCGAGATGAGTTGCTCCGATTGATCGAGCAGGCATTTCCCGACGAGCGCATCACGGTTCAGGGAAACGAGATCTCGGTTGCGGGTCCTCAGGCGCCACGTATCGTGAAGCTCTTCGATGAACTCGTGCTTTTGCTCGAAGGAGGCCGATCACTCGACGAGACAATGGTGGCCCGAACGATCGACATGGCTCGCGAAGACGTTCGGCCGTCGGAGATCCTCGGAGCGACGGTCGTCCGCTCGCCTCGGGGCAAGTCCATCCGGCCTCAGACGGCGGGTCAAAAGCGGTATTGCGACGCCATCACGAAGAACACGATCACCTTCGGGATCGGTCCCGCCGGAACGGGCAAGAGCTACCTTGCCGTGGCATTGGCCGTGCAGGCGCTTCAGTCCCGTCAGGTCAACCGCATCGTGTTGACGCGACCAGCGGTCGAGGCCGGAGAGCGCCTTGGTTTCCTCCCCGGGGACCTCATGGCCAAGGTCGATCCCTACCTCCGGCCTCTTTATGACGCTCTCTTCGACATGCTTGAGACCGAGGGAGCGCAGCGACTGATTGAGAAGGGGACCGTCGAGGTTGCTCCTCTCGCATTCATGCGGGGTCGTACGCTCAACGGCTCGTTCATCATTCTTGACGAGGCCCAGAACACGACGCCCGAGCAGATGAAGATGTTCCTCACTCGGATTGGATTCGGTTCCAAGTGTGTGGTCACTGGCGACACGACGCAGGTTGACGTTCCCGGAGGCCGTTCAGGCCTCGCTGGAATCGAGAAGATCCTTACGGGTGTTGACGACATCGCTTTCGTCCATCTCGGGCGCAGAGATGTGGTCCGCCACAAAATCGTGGCCGACATCGTCGACGCCTACGAACGGGCAGGGGTAGCAGGCGGAACGCATGGGCGCTGACGTCTTCGGCGCCGACGAACAGGCGGACGTCGAGGTGGACCTTGCCTCGCTTGTTGACCTCGCGACGAAGGCACTCGACGCCGAGGGGGTGCGGGCTCCCGCCGAGGTCTCGCTCCTCTTGGTCGACGAGGGTGCGATGGCTGCGCTCAATAAGCAGTTCATGGGCAAAGACGGGCCCACGGACGTCTTGAGCTTTCCGATCGAGGACGAGCCGGGTTCAAAGGGTCGCAACCCTGACTCAGGAACCACGGGACCGATCTCGCAGGACGACGAGATCACTGATCTCGAGATCCTTCTTGGCGACATCGTGATCTGTCCTGCGGTGGCGCAGCGCAACGCAGCGGACCATGAGGTGACCCTCGAACAGGAATTGGGGCTGTTGGTCGTTCACGGGGTCCTCCATCTCCTTGGATGGGACCACGTCGTCGATGCCGAAGCCGAGCGGATGGAAGCACGCGAACAGGTGCTCCTCGCTCGATTCGCCACCCCTGGGACCCCGTGATCGCGACCTCTGCCTCACCGGTGACTGACGTGATCTTGGTGGCGGTGATTATCGTGCTGCTCGCTGCGTCCGGGGCGCTGGCTTTGGCGGAGACAAGTCTCGTGCGTACCTCGAAAATCAAGGCGCGTTCGCTTGCTGATGAGAAACGACGTGGTGCGGCAGCGCTGGTCTCACTGGTCGAGCACCCTGAGCGCTTTTTGAATCCGCTCCTTCTCCTGATCCTGGTCTGCCAGTTGATCTCTGCGACCCTGATCGGGATTCTCGCTGATCAGTGGCTCGGCCCTTGGGGTGTGGCGGCGGCGACGGTCTTCGAGGTCGTCGTGATCTTCGTGTTCTTTGAAGCGGTCCCAAAGAACTGGGCAGTCCATCATCCCGAGCGGGCGGCGCTGGCCAGCGCTCCTGTGGTGCGGTGGTTGCTGCGCTTTCCGTTGATCCGCGCCGTGACCGCAGTGTTGATTGGCTTGGCCGACCTTGTTCTGGGTCGGCGAGGCGAGTCGAGCCGGGGTGCCCTCATCACGGAATCTGAAATCTTGGCCATGGCTGACGTCGCTCGAGACGAAGAGGTGATCAAGCCTGAGGAGCGCGAGTTCATTCACTCAGTCATCGAATTCGGTGACACCGTTGTGCGCGAGGTCATGGTGCCTCGGCCCGAGATGGTGGCGCTCGAGACCGAAGTGTCAGTGTCTGGCGCCTTAGTCGAGGCGCTCGAGGCGGGCTACTCCCGGCTCCCGATATACCTCGATTCAATCGATGACGTGGTTGGAATTGCCTACACCAAGGACCTGATGCGGCTCGAGAGGGCCGGACGTGGTGATGAGACGGTGGGGACCAACACAAGAGCCGCCACGTTCGTTCCCGAGACGATGCTGGTCTCGAAGCTGCTGCGCCAGATGCAGGACGCCAAGGTCCATCAAGTGATTGTGGTGGATGAGTATGGGGGGACGGCTGGCCTGGTCACCCTTGAAGACGTGATTGAGGAGCTGGTCGGCGAAATCGTTGACGAATTTGATGTCGAAGGTCCTGCGATCGAATACCTCGACGATGGGTCGGTGGTCGTCGCTGGTCGCATGGCAATCGATGAGGTCGACGACCTCCTCGACGCTGAGTTTCCCAAGGGGACCTGGGACACCATTGGAGGTTTGCTGCTTGATCTGTGCGGGGGGATCCCTGAAGAAGGAGAGACCCAGATCGCTGACGGATTCCGTCTCACCGCGCACCGCCTTGATGGCCGCAGGATTGAGCGTGTTCAAATCGAGCGACTTCTGAGCACCACTGACGAGACCGAGAAGAGGACGTAATGCGCTCAGGATTCGCAACGATCGCTGGACGCCCGAACGTGGGCAAGTCGACACTGATCAACACGATCATTGGGGAGAAGGTGACGATTACCTCCTCTCGGCCCAACACCACCAGGCACCAGATTCGAGGTGTCCTGACGCGCCCCGATGCACAGGTGATTTTCGTCGACACCCCGGGCCTTCACCGTCCGAAAACGCGTCTCGGCGAGCGCCTCAACGACTCGGCCCTTCACGCGCTCGACGGGGTGGAAGTGTTGGTGGCGCTCATTGAGGCAAGCGCCTCAATCGGTCCTGGCGACCGAAACGTGTTGACGAGGTCACTCGAGGCAGCAGCAAGCCACGACGGCCCAGTACTCATCGTGGCGGTGAACAAAATGGACAAGGCGGGTCCGGCGAAAACCGCCGAGCAGCTCACGTTTGCACTCAAGGCGGTCGAGGAGATAGCAGCGGGAATGAGTCCCGCGGTGATCCGAGCGGCCCAAGCCACAGAGTTCTTTCCGATTTCGGCCAAGACCGGGAGAGGTGTCCCTGCCCTCCTCGAGGCGATCGTTGCTCACATGGATGAAGGTCCTGCCTATTACCCCGAGGACATGATCAGCGATCAGGCGGAGGCGGCGCACGTCGCTGAATTGGTCAGAGAGCAACTCTTGAGCCGCACGAGAGACGAGCTTCCGCACTCGATCCACTGCCAGGTCACCGAGTGGGAAGGCAACGCCATCCGGGTCGAGATTCTCGTCGAGCGTGACTCGCAGAAGGCCATCGTCATTGGAAAGGGTGGTGAGATGCTCAAGGAGGTCGGCACGGCCGCCCGCGCACAACTCCCGAAAGGGACCCACCTTGAGCTCTTCGTGAGGGTCGAGAAGCGCTGGCAGAGTCGTGCCGAGGTACTCGACCGCTTCGGGTACTAACCATGGACGAGGTGCGTGTCCGCCCAATCGCCACCGTGCGGGGAGGTCGGAGCGATCTCGCCGATGATCACTGGGGTGACGTTGAGGCGGATCTCGTCCTCGCTCAGTGGGTGCCTGATGGCGCGCTCTCGGGCCTCGACGGCTTCAGCCATCTCGAAGTGATCTTCCTCTTCGATCGCGTCGAGGAGGATCGTGAACCAGCGCCAACGCGACGACCTCGTGGGCTTGACGAACTTCCTGAGGTCGGGATTCTGGCGCAGCGCCATAAGGATCGGCCGGGGCGAATCGGGCTGTCACGATGCGCAATTGTGGAAGTGGAACGGCGCTCGATCCGAGTGCGGGGCCTCGATGCCCTCGACGGGACGCCCGTGGTCGAGATCAAGCCTTGGTTTCGCGCCTTTGGACCTCGTGGGGCGATCCGTGAACCGTCGTGGGTCCGGACCATCACTGCTGACTACTTTTCGTCCGGGCCGTCAGTCTGACTTCGGAGGCCGGCGCCTCGGTGGTCATCGGAGGTGATTCTGCTGAGGAAAGCGAGAACTTCGTCGCGGCTCGTCGTTCGATGCATCGGTGGCAGAGCTCCGAGCAGCACTGATCGGTATGAGGCGGTCGCCAATCGTGAGTCAAGGACCGCTACGACGCCGTAGTCGTCCTGGGAGCGAATGAGGCGACCGACACCTTGTGCCAACAGTGTCGCGGCGCGTGGCAGGTCGACCACCGAGAACGCTTGGGTTCCAGCTCGGGATCGTCGAGCGGACAGCAAGGGGTCATCGGGTCGGCTGAAGGGGAGTCGGTCGATGGTGACGAGCGAGAGGCTTCGGCCTGGGACATCGAGGCCCTGCCACATACCCATCGTGGCAAACAAGCAGGCATCTTCTTCGTCGCGGAATCGATCGATCAGGGCACGGTTGGCGGCCGCACCTTGGACCAGGATCGGGTGTGAGGTCTGGTCCGCCACCCGGTCTGCCGCCTCGTTCATTGCCCGTCGCGACGTGAACAGCGAGAGGGTTCGACCGCCGGCCGCCTCGATGAGCAGAGCGATCTCTGTGGCAATCTGCTCCTCGGCCTCGTCGCTTCGCCGGTCTGCGAGGTGCGTGGGGACATAGAGCATGCTCTGGCGCTTGAAATCGAAGGGTGACCCCACGTCGAGTTGGACAACGTCGGCGTCGTCGAGCCCCAGTCGGGAGACAAATCGGGGAGGGATGGTGGCGCTGGTCATCACCACGGTTGCCTTCTCGAAGAGCTGACCCTGGAGCGCGGGACCGACATCGATCGGCGAGAGGTTGAGCGATCGAGTCGAACGCGGCCCCTCGACCCAAAGAACCTCATCGACGCTGGGGGACCGGATTCTCCCAACCTCCTCCATCAGGCGCGTGGCGGAACTGAGGGCGCGAGCCGCCCGAGGATCGGCGCCTTCCTGGTTTTCCCGAAGTCCAGTCAGCATGCCTCGCAACGACGCATCGAGTTGGTTCAGGGTGGCACTGAGATCTGGGTTGGTCTCGAGATCGATCTCTGCCGAATCAGGAAGGCCACTCAAGAGTGAGCCAAAGCCCTCAGCGGTCGCAGTGAGGTCGACGGCGGCTTCAGCGGCTGAACCACTGAGGAGAGGGCGAGCGAGTGAGGCCAGCGAACGGATGCGCCCCGGCGTCAGATCAACGCCAAGGCACTGGGTCATGATCTCCTCGAGTTCATGAGCCTCGTCGATCACGATTGCGTCGTGCTCGGGGAGCACCTGACCGCCGCTCGCGAGGTGTGAGCCGAGAAGGTGGATATTGACCACGATGACGTCTGCCTCAGCCGCCGCCTGGCGAGCCATCTCGGCGAAGCAACGGCCCCCTTGGGGGCAGGCGAAGGCGCCGGGGCATTCTCGTGGTCCGGTCGAGACCATCGACCAGGCTCGATCCGAGACCCCCTCGTCGAGTTCAGCCCGATCGCCGGTGGCGCTGCGCCGCTCCCAGGCGAGAAGTCGTTCGACCTGGGCGACGAGTCGGTCGTTGCTTGGCGACCCGCTCTGAGGTCGATCAGGGTCATCGCCAGCATCGTCGAGACCCACCTGGAACCCGCGTTCAGCAAGCTCTGCGGTGCGCTGGCGGCAGGCGTAGTTCGAGCGCCCTTTTAACACGGCCACGCTGAGGTCACCGAAGACTTCTGCGACGAGAGGAAGGTCGCGAGCCCCAAGCTGCTCTTGGAGGGCCTTGGTGGCGGTTGCGATGACGACAGGCCGACCTAGTTGAGCGCTCGGGACGAGGTAGGCGAGGGACTTGCCCGTCCCCGTCCCCGCCTGCACGGCGAGATGCCGCCGTTCGACGAAGGCCTCGTCAACAGCTTCAGCCATGGCGATCTGACCAGAACGATTCTCGCCTCCTCCGGGGAGGGCGGCGGTGACGCGACGCAGGGCGCGCTCGACTGGCGACGCCGAATCAGTGTCGGAGGGAAGATCGCCAGCCACGAGCAGCACCGTAGTGGGCGAGAGCCGACGGGCCGCCCAGGCCGTGCGCGGGAAGTAGGTTCAGTGCGTGCGCAACAAGCCGAACAAGCCGACGACACGGGGTCTTCATACTGATCCCACCGTGCCTGCCGAGCTCGATCGGAGCAACGTGCCGACCCATGTGGGTTGCGTGATGGATGGCAACGGCCGATGGGCCTCACAGCGGGGACTTCCTCGAACCGAGGGTCACGCCGCCGGCGAGGAAGCTCTCGTCGATGCCATCGACGGGGCCCTCGAGCTCGGAATCGAGTGGATCACCATGTATGCCTTCTCCACCGAGAACTGGCGACGCCCGGTCGATGAGGTCCGCTATCTCATGGGCTTCAACGAGTCGCTGCTGGTGCGCCGCCGTGATGAATTACATGAGAAGGGCGTCCGGATCCGATTCGCCGGCCGCCGAGACTGGCGGGTCCCCCGACGAGTGTTGCGTCGGATGGACGAGGCGACGGCGCTCACCAAGGACAACCGAACACTGACGCTGACCATGGCGTTCAACTACGGCGGTCGGGCAGAGATCGTTGATGCGGTTCGGGCCATGGTTGCCGAAGGGATCGACCCTGACAAGATCAGCGAACGCACCATCGCCAAGCACCTCTACGACCCCGAGATGCCCGATCCTGATCTGGTGATCCGGACCTCCGGGGAGCACCGGATCTCGAATTTCCTTCTCTGGGAGATCGCGTATTCTGAGCTTGTCTTCCCTGAGGTCCTCTGGCCGGATTTCCGACGCTCTGACCTCTACGACGCCGTCCTCGAGTTTCAGCGGCGAAATCGCCGTTACGGAGGACTCGAGTCATGACCTGGATCCGGCTCGGAAAAATCCTTGGCATTCTGGCTGCACTCGTCATCGTGGTGGTGGTGGCCTTGGGGAACTCTCCGCTCCGGACGCCCCTCATTGCTATCGGAGCGTTGGCCCTCCTGGTCGGTGGCGGCAACTACCTGAATCAGTACCTTGGGGTCAACCGCAAGGCCCAAGAGTTCAACCGACCCGACAAGACGAGCTCCGAACACGATCAGCCATGAGCCTGCTGCGCGACGAGGGGGTCATTCTTCGGTCATACAAACTGGGCGAGGCGGACCGGATCATCGTGGCGATGACGAAGGAACACGGCAAGGTCAGGGCCGTGGCCAAGGGTGTCCGCAAAACTGGATCGAAATTTGGGTCACGCCTCGAGCCAATGACCTACGTATCGCTGATTCTGTGGCGTGGTCGGAGTGATCTCGACATCGTCAATCAGGTTGAGGTGATCGAGCGGTACTGGGCGGTGCGTGAGGACCTCGAGCGGCTGACTGCCGGGTTCTCGATGCTCGAAGTGGTCGATCAGGTGACCCAGGAGGGGAGTGCCGATCCTCGAACGCTCGAGACGTTGGTTCGGGCGCTTCGGGTCCTCGACGACAGGGGCCGAAGCGTGGACCTGGTGGCACCGTCTTTCTTCTTCCGAATGCTCGAGGTCGAAGGGGGAGCTCCGATACTCGATTCGTGTGCGGCCTGCGGTGAGAGCGAGGGCGACCTGGTTGCTTTCGATCTGGCGCAGGGTGGCACGCTGTGTCGATCGTGTCGACGGGGACGCCCACTCTCGCCTGAGGCATTGACCCTCATGCGTCGGATTCTTGGGGGCGACTTGACTGCGGTCCTTGCTGGTCCACCCCCACAAGGGGCTGCGGAGGTGATCAATCTGGCGACCGAGGCGATGGAAAGTCACCTTGAACGCCGGCTCCGTTCGGTTCGATCCTCGACGAGTCTCTAAGGAGCGACGATGGCACCTTCAATCATGTGGTTTCGCAGAGACCTCCGGCTTGGCGACCACCCAGCGCTCCATGAGGCGGTTCGGCGCAGTGCAGGCGATGGGGTCGTGCCTGTCTTCGTCGTCGACGACCAATTCCTCACCCCCTCGGGACCGACGCGGGTCCGCTTCCTTGTGGAGTGCCTCCGAGCCCTCGGCGACTCCATGGGCACCCCCGTGGTACTTCGTCGGGGCGACCCGGCCTCGGTGATTCCGGCACTTGCCAGAGAGATCGGCGCCACCGCGGTCATCGTCACCGGTGATGCCGCTCCGAGAGGACTCGCTCGTGACGCCGCTGTGGCAGAGGCGCTCAAGGGACATGGCATGGCTTTCACGGCAGTCTCCTCGCCCTATGCCGTCGACCCGGGCACGGTCAAAGGGGCTGAAAGTCACCCGGTCAAGGTGTTCTCGGCCTTTCGTCGCCGATGGGAAACCTTCGGCCCCCACCTTGTGCTGCCCGTCCCTGAGGTCCGCTGGCTGCCAGCACCCAGTGACATTGGTCTCGAAGAGATCGAGGGGCGTTGCGGGATTCGGCGGCCTACGATCTTTGGCGACCTCCCTGACGGCCCGCCGGCTGTTCTGCCTGTCGCCGGGGAAGCGGCGGGGATCAAGATACTCGACGAGTTCATCGGACAGCGTGGATCGACCTACAAGATCCAACGCGACATCCTCGCTGACACCGGGACATCGGGGCTCAGCCCGTATCTTCGATTCGGCTGTATCCACCCTCGAACAGCGCTCGCAGCAGCTTCAGGTCCGGGAGAAGGCTTCGAGACCTTTCGGTCGGAATTGTGCTGGCGGGAGTTCTACGCCGACGTGCTCTTCAACAATCCGACGTCGGTGAGCGAGGTTCTCCAGAAGAAAATGGCCAACCTGGAGGTTGATACTGGAGCCGAGGCCGAGAATCGCTTCAGGGTCTGGGCCCGCGGGGAGACCGGGGTCCCGCTTGTCGATGCCTCGATGCGCCAGTTGATGGCGGAAGGCTGGATGCACAATCGCGGCCGAATGATCACCGCCAGTTTCCTTGTCAAACACCTCCACCTCGACTGGCGATGGGGTGCACGCTGGTTTATGTGGCGCCTGGTTGATGGAGACATCGCATCGAACCAGCACGGCTGGCAGTGGACAGCGGGGACGGGGACCGACGCGGCCCCCTTTCATCGTATTTTCAGCCCGATCGCCCAGGCGGAGCGGTTCGACCCTGAGGGGACGTTTATTCACCGATTCATCCCCGAGCTTGCGGGGATTCCGGCTCCCGCCGTCTTGCAGCCTGGCGGCGGCGTTGACCTGCTTCACCCGTCGACGTATCCACCGGCGATGGTGGATTTGAAGGTGGAGCGACTCGAAGCGCTGCGTCGTTTTGCTGACGCCCGGGAACGTTTCGGCGGGACCACTTCTTGAGCATCGTGGCGGGCCAGCCCAGCTCGGACTCCCGCGGGCCCTCTCGTGGGGTCTACGTCCACATCCCCTTTTGTGCGGAACGCTGTGACTACTGCGCCTTTGTCACCTACGTCGGTGTCGATGACCTCCACGGTCGCTACTGCGATGCGGTGATCTCCGAACTCGGAGCTCGCGAAGGAGGGCGGGCGACAGCCGCCTCCTCGGTATTTTTCGGTGGTGGCACCCCATCTCGGGTCGATCCAGTGCTCCTTGGGCGGATCCTCGAGGCAATCCCGAGGGAGGTCGGTTGCGAGGTAACCGTTGAGGTCAACCCGGAAGATGCCACGGTGCGAACCCTCGAGACCCTGGCCAGGGTCGGGGTGACTCGGGTCAGTATCGGCATCCAGTCGACTGCCCCTCACGTCCTAGCTGATCTGGGTCGGGTCCATCGTGGTGGCGAAGTGCGGGAGCTCTCGATGCTCGTGGATTCCATTGGGTTCTCCAGTTGGTCGATGGACCTGATCGTGGGCTCTCGGGCCGAGAGCGACGACGACCTGAAGCGCACCTTGGCTGATCTCCTCGATCACGACCATCGCCCACCACACCTCAGTGCCTACCTTCTGACGGTCGAGCGGGGCACCCCGCTGGGGAGAGATCCTCTGCGCCATCCTGACGACGACGATCTAGCTCGTCGCTATGAGATCGTCGATGAGGCGCTCTCGGAACGAGGGTACGGGTGGTACGAGGTCTCGAACTGGGCACTTCCCGGTTCGGAATGTCGACACAATCAGCTCTACTGGGACCAAGGCGACTACATCGGCGTGGGAGCGGCCGCCCACAGTCACGAGGCGGGACGGCGCTCGTGGAATGTGGCCAACCTCGAGAAGTATCTCCAGCGGATTGAAGAAGGGGTGAGTGCCGAGCAGGGCTTTGAGATCCTTGACGATGATGCACAGCGTTTCGAGGCCCTCGCCCTCGCCCTCCGCACGAAGAAAGGGGTTCCTGTCGGGGCCTTCGGAAGCGTCACTGACCTTGAAGGGTTCATTGAGGTCTCCGGGGAACGCCTCATCCTGACCCGGCGGGGCCGTCTGATGGCAGACAGCCTCGTGGCGCGCCTTGATATCGATGCAGTGACCAGTTTCTCGAGAGGTGGAGCAGGAAGGTAGGTTGCGTAGATGAGCGACACCCCCGAGGTCACCCCCGATCCCACCCTCTTCGACAAGGTCGTGAACCTGGCCAAGCGTCGGGGCTTCGTTTTCCCGTCCGCCGAAATCTATGGAGGCTTCCGGTCCACCTACGACTACGGGCCTCTTGGCGTGCTCTTGCTTCGCAACGTGAAGAACGCCTGGTGGAGGTCAATGGTCCAGCTGCGCGATGACGTTGTCGGCCTTGACGCATCGATCCTGTCTCCTCCAGCAGTCTGGGCCGCGTCAGGACACCTCACGACGTTCTCTGACCCCATGGTCGACTGTCGGAACTGCAAGGAGCGGCACCGGGCAGATCACATCGGCGAGACGTGCCCGAAGTGCGGGAGCGGTGATCTGACCGAGGCTCGTGATTTCCAACTCATGTTCAAGACCCATGCTGGCCCGATCCAGGATGAGGGTTCGGTGGCCTACCTCCGACCCGAGACGGCGCAAGGGATGTTCATCAACTTCCTCAATGTGGTGAACACCACCCGCAAAAAGCCGCCCTTTGGTATCGCCCAGATCGGAAAGTCCTTCCGGAACGAAATCACGCCGGGGAACTTCGTCTTCCGAACCCGTGAGTTCGAGCAGATGGAGATGGAGTACTTCGTCCCGCCCGCTGAAGCTGGCGAATGGTTCGATTACTGGGTCAAAGCCCGCCATGAGTGGTACCTCGACCTTGGGATCCCCGAGTCGATGCTGCTGCTGAGGCCCCACGACGCCGATGAACTCAGCCACTATTCGGCCGGTACCACCGACATTGAGTTCATGTTCCCTTGGGGATGGGGGGAGCTCGAGGGTATTGCCAATCGGACTGACTTTGACCTGCTGGCACACTCGAGTGCTTCGGGGGAGAAGCTCGAGTTCTTCGATCAGGCCGCCAATGAGCGCTACACGCCGTACGTCATTGAGCCGGCGGCCGGAGCGACTCGGGCGATGATGGCATTCCTGATCGCCGCCTATGACGAAGATGAGGTTGGAGGAGAGGCTCGCTCAGTGCTCCGTCTCGACTGGCGCCTTGCCCCCAATCAGGTTGCGGTCCTGCCACTGTCGAAGAAGGCGGAACTCGAACCGACCGCACGCGAGGTCCTCGGAATGCTTCAGCCGCACTTCCAGTGTGATTACGACGTGACGCAGTCCATCGGGCGCCGGTATCGCCGCCAAGATGAGGTGGGGACTCCGTGGTGCATCACGGTCGACTTCGATACGCTCGACGATCGTGCGGTCACGGTGAGAGACCGGGACACCACCGAGCAGGTTCGAGTTCCGATCGAGGGTTTGCTGGCGAATCTGATGGCTAGAACCGCTCGCTGAGCGAGGTCCTGAAGGTCCTCCTTTGAGGCGATCAGGCGCGCCGGTAGCTTCGGACGGCGAGTGGAACGAGAACCACGAGGATCCCGAGGCTCCAAGCCAACGCTTTCCAGACTGAGCCCGGGGAGTGGAATGGACCCCCCACCATCAGGGACCTCGATGCATTCACCACGACCGAGACTGGCTGGTTCTCCGCGAAACCTTGGAGCCATGTCGGCAAGGTATTGACGGGCACGAAGGCCGAGGAGCAGAACGTGAGGGGGAACAGCAGCGGGAAGCTCATCAGCTGGGCCACCTCTGCGTTCGCAGCGTTCAGCCCGATCCACGCAAAACCCCACATCAGGGCGTACGAGAAGAGCAGCATGATGCCACAAGCCAGCGCATACTGAGCCACGCTTGCCACCGGGCGGAAGCCCACAGCGAGACCGACGGCCGTCATGAGAGTGATGACGAAGATGTTCCGGAACACATCGGCTGTGGTTCGGCCGCCGAGCACGGCGGAGCGGCTCATCGGCAGTGCTCGGAATCGCTCGAGGAGCCCGCTTTGTAGGTCCTCTGCCAATCCAATTGACGTCGACACGGCGCCGAAGCACAGCGTCTGGACGAAGATTCCAGGCATGAGGTAATTCACATAACTCACCCCGGGTACTGGAATAGCCCCGCCGAAGACGTAGCGAAACAGCAGGACGAACATGATGGGCTGGAGGCTTGAGAAGAAGAGAGCCTCGGGAATCCGGATCGAGTGAATGAGATTCCGCTTGGTGACCGTGAGAATGTCGGAAACCGCCCATTTCGCAGTATTGAACGTTGATGGGGCAGAGGGACTCTGCCTCTCCGCGACATCGGTCATGCTGGCTCCTTGGAGTTCTTGCGGCCCTTGCGAGTATTCCCTGCGGCGACTGCCGCAGAGTCGACTTCCACCTTGCGGCCAGTAAGGGACAGGAAGACATCGTCGAGGCTTGGCTCGTGGAGGCTGAGGCCGAGAAGGCTGAATCCATCGGCATCAATGCGGCGAAGCGCTTCCGCAGCGATTGCTGGGCCCTCTTCGACGGTGAGTTCGATGTGCGACCCATCGACGAAAGGTGCTTTGCCTGAGAGGTCAGCAAGGGTGATCGCAGCGCTGGCGGCGGCCTCGTCACTTTCGAGGGTGAGTTCGAGGACCGTGGCCCCGAGATCGGCCTTGAGTTCAGCCGGGGTGCCCTTGGCGATCACCTTGCCGTGGTCAATCACCACAATGCGATCGGCGAGTCGATCGGCTTCTTCGAGGTACTGCGTCGTCAGCAACACGGTGGTTCCCCCTTGTACCAGCGCCTCAATGACGTCCCAGAGGCCCAGCCTGCTTTGAGGGTCGAGACCGGTCGTGGGCTCATCGAGGAACAGTACTGGGGGGCGTGCAACGAGGGCGGCGGCGAGGTCGAGGCGCCGTCGCATTCCTCCGGAATAGGTTTTCACCGGCCGGTCGGCGGCGTCGGAGAGGCCAAACTGCCCCATCAATTCGGCGGCCCGGGGGGCGACGGAGGGCCGGGACAGGTGACACAGTCGCCCGACCATGACCAGGTTCTCGGTGCCGGTGAGGTGCTCATCAACGGTCGCATACTGACCAGCAAGCCCGATGGTCCGACGAACCGCTCCCGCCTGCTTCGTTACGTCGTAGCCCATGATCGACGCGTGACCACTATCGGGCCGCAGCACCGTGGAAAGAACCCGGACAGCGGTGGTCTTTCCGGAACCGTTCGGTCCGAGGAGTCCTACGACTTGGCCAATGGGCACTTCGAGATCAAATCCGTCGAGGGCTCTTACCTCTCCCTTGCGAAAAACCTTGGTCAGTCCTGATGCTTCGACTGCGAGACCGTTTGCCATGTCCATGAGGTTACTCAGAGTGCCACGATGGCCGTGACTCGCCGTCGCCGGCGGCCGATCAGGGGACTACGGTTCTGGCCGTGGGCATCCCGGCTGATGAAATCGCCCAGGTGCGGGCGGCGACCGACATTGTCGGTCTGATTGGTGAGGTTGTCGCGCTCAAAAAGCAGGGGCGTCGGTGGACCGGCCTCTGTCCGTTTCACACTGAGAAGTCCCCGTCATTCAGCGTCAACGGGGAAGACGGTCTGTTCTATTGCTTCGGCTGCCAGAAGTCGGGCGACGCGATCACCTTTGTTCGTGAGTCCATGGGTCTCGACTTCGCCGATTCCGTCCGGATGCTGGCGGACCGGGTGGGCCTCGAGCTCCACGAGGAGGAAGGTGGCCCCGATCGGAAGGACCGGACGCAGGTCCTTGAAGCCATGGAACGGGCGGTTGCCTTCTACCATGACCTGCTCCTCACCTCTCCTGACGCAGCCCCTGCGCGCCGGTACTTGCGGTCGCGGGGCTACGACGGCGATGTCGTTCGGGCATTCCGCCTCGGATGGGCTCCTGATGACTGGGATCAGTTGGCTCGACACCTCAACGTGCCCGAGAAGATCCTTGAGGGTGCGGGCCTTGGTTTCATCAATCGCCGGGGTCGTGCCCAAGATTTCCTGCGGGCGCGGATCGTGTTTCCTATTTGTGATCCCGGTGGTCGACCGATCGCCGTGGGCGGGCGGATTCTTCCGCCGCAGCCCGGGCAGCCATTGCCCGATCGTCCGGAGCCGAAATACAAGAACTCACCCGAGACGTCGGTGTACTCCAAGCGTCGAACGCTCTACGGGATGAATTGGGCCAAGAAGCAGATCGTCGAGAAGGGCGAGATCATCGTCTGCGAGGGCTACACCGACGTGATCGCCTTCTTCCAAGCAGGAATGCCGCGGGCGGTGGCCACCTGCGGGACGGCGCTGGCTGAGGAGCACTTCCAGACCATGCGCAACTTCGCTCAGAGGATTGTTCTGGCCTACGACGGCGACGCAGCCGGCCAGAGCGCAACGGGGAGGGTCTACGAGTGGGAGCGCAAGCACGAAATCGACGTGGCCGTCGTTTCGCTGCCACCCGGCACGGATCCGGCAGAACTTGGACGATCGGACCCTGAGGCGTTGGCGAAGGCGGTTGCCGAAGCAAAGCCCTTCTTGCGATTCAGGGTCGATCGGGTCCTTGACCTCGCCGACCTCTCGACTCCTGAGGGTCGGGCTCGTGCGGCTCAAGAGGCACTCGCCGCGGTGGCCGAGCATCCAGATGCTCTTGTTCGGGACCAGTACGTGATCCTCGTGGCCGATCGCTGTCATCTCGACCCTGCAATGGTGCGTGATCGGCTGGCGAGCCATGTTGCGGGCGAGGTGCCGAAGACCAAGAGCCAGCAGCGCCAGCGTGCATCGGCACCAGAGGAGATTCCGCCTCCGCCAGATGAAGAGGCCTACGACGACGGCGAGCCATCGTGGGATGGAGTCAGTGGTCGCTCCGGCGAGGTGGTTGATCGCCCCGGCCTCGAGGCACTCCGCCTGGCGATCCATCGACCTGATCTTGCGGCTGGCCGTCTCGAGCCATTCCTCTTCATCGCCCCGGACCAGCGGGAGGCATTCGAAGCGCTCCTTTCGGCAACCAGCCTCAACGACGCCATCGATCAGGCCTCCGCGCGTTCCGCAGCATTGCTTCGGAGGCTGGCGGTTGAAGACCTCACGCTTGAGAATCCGCAGGGCGACGATCCCGTCTCTGCGGTCTTAGCGCAGCTGCTACGAGCCTCGTCGCGTCGGGCCCTCGGCTCAATCCAAGCGCGACTCCGACAGGGTCTTCTTGACCCGTCGGAGGGTTCCCGTCAGGTCGCTTTTGTGCAACGAGCGCTCAGCGAACTCGATGATCCAGGGGCGAGGCCCCAAGCGGAGATCGAGTTGGTACGTTGGCTCTCGGAGCAGGGGGAGCAGCGTGGCGACTGATGCAACGAGACTCGAACGATCGGTTGACGAGCCCCACGACGACGACCTTTCGGCCGACGTCACACGGGAATTGCGCCGCAAAATCCGCTCAGTTCCCCCCGGTGTTGCGGTAACACATGAGGATCTCGACCAAGTCGCCCGCCATGGCGAGGAGAGCGACGAGATCAACGTTGCGCTGATTGCGCGCATTGAAGATGCTGGTCTCCTGATGGAGCTCGACGGAGAGCGGCCCGAACGCCCGATGGGGGAACCAGGCGCCTCCGAGGTTGTGCGGACTCGTCGTTTGGCTCCGTCGCCGGCCAAGCGGCGTTCGAGTGGAGCATCAGTGGATGATGCGGTGCAGTCCTATCTCAACGAGATCGGCCACGCTCCATTGCTCGATGGACCTCGCGAAGTTGAGTTGGCGGTTACCTTCGCCGACGGTGTTACGGCGACTCGCCGCCTTGCCGAAATCAACGGGGGAGGCAATGACGGGAGCCCGACCACTGCTCGGACGAGCCCGGCCGAGATCAGATCCCTCCGTCGGACTGTGAGGAAGGGTCAGGCAGCCAAGGACGAATTGATCGAAGCGAATCTTCGCCTGGTGGTCTCGATCGCCAAGCGATATCGAAACCGTGGGGTTGCGTTTCTTGACTTGATTCAGGAGGGAAACCTCGGCCTCATGCGAGCTGTCGAGAAGTTTGACCCACACAAGGGATTCAAGTTCTCGACCTACGCCACCTGGTGGATTCGCCAGGCAGTGACTCGGGCGATCGCCGATCAGGCTCGGACTATTCGAATCCCAGTGCACCTCGTGGAAGTGATGAGCCGAGTGGTGGCCACTCAGCGACAGATGACTCAAGAGTTAGCTCGAGAAGTCACCACGGAGGAGATTGCCATTGCGTTGGACCTGACCCCTGAGAAAGTTCGGGACTTTCTCCGTCTCAATCAGGACACGGTCTCCTTGGAGCAGCCGGTAGGAGATGACGATGGCTTCATGCTCTCTGATGTCATCGTTGACCGCAATGCTGTGGCGCCGGAGACGACGGTTGCCACCCACCTTCTGAACGAAGCCATCAAAGACGTCCTCAGCCAGCTTGATGATCGAGAGCGAGAGGTGGTCAAGATGCGTTTTGGTCTTGAGACCGGGAAGCCAGCGACCCTCGATGAGGTGGGTCGGATGTTCGGAGTCACCCGAGAACGAGTTCGTCAGATCGAGGTCAAGACCATCACAAAGTTGCGTCGTCCCGAACAGTCCTCTCAACTTCGCGGCTTTCTCGATACCGCTGACTGAGCCAGCATGTGATTCGGCGAGAGTGGCCAGAGGATGCTGCTATCGTCCCATTCGACTGAGGTCGGTCCGGGGTAGCTCAATGGCAGAGCGAGCGGCTGTTAACCGCTAGGTTGAGAGTTCGAGTCTCTCCCCCGGAGCTTGAGGCCGTTGAAGCGCTCGACGCGAGCCTTGGCTGCTCGTGGCAGGGAGCCAGATCTGCCAAAGGTCTCGTTTCTGGAGAGCCCCGATACGCTGCAACTGTCTCACGTACTGGGGTTTTTGTTTTTGATCCTGTATGTTGAATTTGATTGTTTCGCGAAATGGGAGAGTGTGGAGTGGGTCTTCGAACGACATCGAAGAGATTCAGCGTCGTCATCGCAGCGAGCATGCTCACCGCTTCGGGTGCCTTCGCATCAGGGTGCGCCTCCTCCGACGCCTCCGCGACGAAGAATGGCAACCCTGAGGCACGCACGCTTGCCAAGAAGGCGTGCCGGGAATACCTGCCGGCTCGTAGCGGCGTCGAGGTGGCCAAGGCAGTCGGAGCGGTCGTCAAGGACAACCGGGTGGCTCTCGGACTGGCGAAGCAGGCATCGGACCTTGATTCGAAATGGTCTCTTCTCCAAGGCTCCTATTCGGTCCTGGTGGACTCATGGAACAGGATCGAGAAGGTAACCGGACCGGATTTGGTCTGGATCCCATCCAACATCACCCCAACGCTTCAAGAACAATTACGGCCCATTCTTGATGAGGTTGTCCCTCGGTCGAACGGCGCCCAGACGATTATTCGCTCGATCTGTGCTCTTGCCTAAGGGACCTCTACGGGTCGGGCCGATGTGGGGACCTCGACCGATCTGAAGGATCGACATTCCTGTCAACCTTTTGGCAGGTTGGGCGAGCCTCGCGGGTACTCCCAGATCGCTGGTCGTGCGTCAGGGGATCGGTCACCGTCATACTTGGAACACGCAGATGTGGGGGCCGTAGCTCAGTCGGTCAGAGCAGGGGACTCATAATCCCTCGGTCGTGGGTTCGAACCCCACCGGCCCCACGGAGTCAAAACGAGGGCTTGATTGCCCTGCCCCTTGTCTGTGTTCTACGAGCCTGGGACTTACTGGCCGCCTCGATCCGTCTTCTCGTGGACCCGGCGGCGTCGATCTCGAAGCCCCATGGCGAGTAGTCCAATGAGGGCGACAACCGTCATGAACTGGGAAAGTCGGTCAACGAAACGGGGGCCGGCCGTGAGGGTTACCTGATGGGCCGTTGGAACGACCACGATGTTGTTGGGGGCTAGGCGCCAGGGTCCATCAGCGCCGGTGGCGTGCCACCAGGGAAAAGCACTGAAGCGGACCTCGATTGGCACCCCTATGCGGTCGACGTGGAACGAAACCGAATGACGGGTGACCCGTACTTTGCTGACGTTGACCTTCGCAAGGGCGGTGCTCTGATCGGAGGTCTTCGGCGAAGCGGCTCGTGGCCAGCTCGAGGGCCCGGCATCTGCGGGTCGAGCCCCACCATGGAGAACCCAAGAACTTGCGATCTGCAGCCAGGCCAATGGTTTGGAAGCGGGAACCACGATCGGCTCGTGGCTCAATGCCACCACCAACGGGCTGGTCCGGAGGCTAAAAATATGCCACGGCCCCGACCGTGCCACGGCCCTCAGGTCTGGCTGAGTCCGTGCTGCCGAAACGACTTGAGGCGAGTAGGCGAGGAAGTAATGAATCCCGAGAAACTTCATGGAGCGGATTGCCTTGGCTAGGTTCAGACCCGGAAACTCCACATCGGGCTGACTGCTCACATTGACGCTCAGCGATGCCAGCGACTGGGCCTGTTCTGCAAAGCTATGAGTCAGCGATGCGTCCTCAGGGAAGCCGAATGGCGAGGTAATGCAGCCGTTCGTCCAATAGGGGAGGATCGTGAGGTCGAAGAGGGAGCCATATCGACCAGAGGGATCGCCCTCGGAGAGAGCACGTCCGCACCCCAACCGGTTTCCCAGTCCGGCCATGGTGCCAAGAAGCCGGTGGTACTCAATCCAGGTAGGCGACCGTTCGTAGCCGGAGAATCCATCGTGCGCCCACTGTGGAACGAGATTGGTCTCCACCTCGGGAGACAACATCCAGCTCGTCTTCGCAACGTAGCCCTGTTCAGTGGCCACCACCTGGTGGCTGGCTCCCGGGAGGCTTCCGGTGACGACGGCAGTGGACAAGAGGGTGAGCGCGAGAATGCCAAGGGTTCCAACGTTCAGTGCTGGGCGCCAGGACGTGGATGCCAAGGCGAGCAACTTCCCTATGCCCAGAGCCGCCAACAAGAGGTAGGCAAGGTGCCAAATGGGGAGGAGGCGTCCTGCCAGCCAAGTCAGCGTCTGCAACCTTTCCCAGCTCCCGAATGAGAGATGGGGGAGCGTCAGGACTGCGAGGAGGCAGGTTGCGCCAAGACCCACAATCATGATGGGAACCGCCTCGCGGCCTCGAATTGCCACGACTATTCCGAAGGCCATCAGGGGGAGTACGAGGACGTTGACCCAGACGGGAAGAGGAAACAACAGGTGCACCATGTCATTCCCGAGTTTGTATGGCAGAGGGTTGAGTTCTCCGCGGTACCAGGTGAAGGGGATGACCCAGAAGGCGGTCACGCCACAACCAAAAAGCACGACAGGAAGCGCCCTCCGGACTGGAGTCCAACCGCTCTGCACTCCATGGGACACCATGAGGAAGCAACCACCGAGCACGACCATGAGTCCCGTGACGGGATGGCAGAGGATGCTCAGGGCGATCATCAGGCTCGCTAACCAACGGAGCGAGACCTGACGAGCTAGGACTGTTTCGAGTAGGCCGAGCGCGACAAGACCAAAAAGTAGCCCGAGCGCGTATCCATATTCCCCAAGCAAACTTGAGACGATGGTGCCGCCGAATTTAAAGGTTGAATCATCAAACAAGAAGATCAAACTCGCTACGGAGAAGAGAAGCGCCGTGGGCTGCGTGAGGCGGGAAAGGCGGCCGAAGCCCCATGCGGCCGCAGGCAGCGCGACTGCGCTGAGGGCCACCACAACTTTCAGCGCCACACCGTAGGGAGCGACCAGGGCCGTAGCCAGGACGAAGAGGGCAGGCACCGGCATGTACACGAGATATGCGGGGAAACCTCCGAACCATTCCGTCGACCAACCCGAGAGCGAGGGAAGGAGGTGATCGCGAAGCTGCGCAGGACCCCAGAGGTGAGCGCCAAGGTCACCCCCCGTTGGGGTAGTGGGGGCGAAGATCAGGGCGGGCTGGAGTTGCCACAGGACAAAGAGGCAGCACGCTGCCAGGAGGACTGGCGTCACCCAACGAGTGATTGTTGCAGGTTGACGAGGTGCCGCGACACTGGTTTTGACTGGCGCTCCCGAGCGTTGACGACTCGTTGGACTTTGACGTGCTCTAGGGGCTGGCCGGCGGCCGCGAGAGGCCATTATCCGAAGACGAAGTCCGCTTGGGCCATGGAGGCGCCTCCTTGGCATCGTGCCGCCATGGCGCCGACGATACCCTGTTCCTCGCAGGGCGCAGGTCGCCCTGAGATCCAAGGCAAACGCCTCGCTCATGGTCTGCTGGATTCCACGATGTGGATCAAGGCGATGAGATTGGACGGTGCTCAGGAGCCGGGCACAACGGCGAGCCGATCAGACGGTGTCACCGAGCAATAATGATGACGGATGCTCGACTCGCGAACAGGGGCTATCGAAATGGAGAATCAGTCCGCACCGTGGCCAAAGAAGGGACCTGCGTCGTACTTTCCCTCAATCGAGAAGAAGTATGGGCGATCGATCGCCGAATGGCAGACAATCATCGCTGCCTGCGGTCTTGAGAAGCACATGGCAATCGTCGGCTACCTGAAGTCTGAGTACGAAATAGGCCACGGGCATGCCAACGCATTGGTTGCCTGGACCATGGCGGGTAATACCGCCGCTTCGTAACGCATCGTCTCTCGAGCGGTGAGTGTGTTCCATCGCGTGCGGTTCTCGCCGTGGTGGCTTTCTCCGACAGGCGCTCATCGGACCTGCGCAGCCGGTGCGACTCGAATCCCTGTGCATCGTGGATCCCACCGAGAGGATCGGAACCCGTGGCGTGGAATTCGGCGATTCTGGTCACCTTGTGGCCTCGATAGCCGTTAGCGATTCGATTCGGCGGCCGCCACGATCCGCTGCAACATTGTCGGGAAGATGAAGTGGTGGAAGGGAAGAACGGAGAACCAGTAGATCCTTCCGAGCAGACCCCGCGGACGGAAGGTCGCCGTCTGAGTCATGGTCGACCCTTGGTCGGTTTGCTCGATCGTCCAGCTGAGCCAGGCGGACCCTGGCATGCGCATCTCGGCCCGAAGCCGGAGGCTCACCGGAGGCTCGACCTGCTCGATTCGCCAGAAATCGAGAGCATCGCCGACGCGCAGCTCCGATCGCCGTCCCCGGCGGAGCCCAGGACCGCCAATGAGTTGATCGATCACCCCTCGGACGCTCCAGAGGAACTGTCCGCCGTACCAACCCTTGTGACCCCCGATGGTGCTCAACTCGGCGAAGACCGCTTCAGCCGAAGCGGTGGAGGTGGATTCTCGACGATCAGAGAAGACGGTTCCACCCGCCCAATCAGGGTCGAGCTCATTGGGCTTGAAGTGGATGAGGTCGGCATCGGAGAACTTCGTTGGCGCTCCCGCCCCCCGAGTGATGGAGAGTGCTCGATTGATGGACTCCTCCAAGCTGAGCGGCTCGATGCCAAATTCTTCGCATGCGGAGCGTTCCTTGACGATGACTTCATTGACGAGTGATTGCACCAACTCCTTGGCCAAAGGAACCGGGACAGGCGTCACCAGGCCAATCCAATGGGAAGAGAGGCGAGGCGACAGGACGGGAACGGGAATTAAGAATCGTTTTGGCAGACCGGCACAGCGCGAGTAGGTCTCCATCATTTCGGCGTAGGTGACAACGTCTGCTCCGCCGACCTCGAGTACGCCGGTGATATCGCGGTCGGTGGTGAGCGCCATCACGACAAGTTCGACTGCGTCGGCGATTGAGATTGGCTGGCACTTGGTGCTCACCCACTTGGGTGTGACCATGACCGGGAGAAGATCGACGAGGTAGCGAAGCATCTCGAAGCTGGCCGATCCTGAACCGATGATCACGCCCGCCCGGAGCTCGATAACGGGGACGCCAGAGCTGGCAAGCGCTACCCCCACGTCCTGTCGGCTCGAGAGGTGCTTGCTGAGGGTCTCACGATCGTCTCCAAGGCCACCGAGGTACACGATGCGCTGCACACCGGCGGCCGCAGCGGCTGCGGCGAAGTTCTGCGCTTGACGCAGCTCGCGTTCGGCCCAGTCCTCGCCGTCGCCGATGGCGTGAACCAGATAGACGGCAGCAGTGACGCCCTCCATCGCCTCCGTGAGATCATCATCGACCGAGCCCTCGACGATCTCGACGTCGTTGAACCAGGCTGCCGCTCGGAGCTTCCCGGGGGTTCTAGCGAGGCAGCGAACCCGGAGGTCGCGCTTGAGCAGGGCGGGGACGACGCGTCCGCCAACGTAGCCAGACGCTCCAGTTACGAGAATACGGCTTTTGTTCACGTGGTGAGCGTAACGGGCTTCGCCTCGGCATCGAACGCTCGAGGGTGGTGGCGAGGTCCGCTGGCACCCGGGCGCCGATCTGGAGTCGCTGCCGCGTCGAGGGGTTAGTTCGCTCGTCCCTCGCGGCTCGAACGGCCGGGCTTCAGGGCATTGCGAAGGTTCCAGCGGAGCGCACCGATGAGATCTCTCGCTTTCTCGGTGAACGAGTAGTCCTGCCCCAGATCTGAGGCCGAAAGAGCCTTCTCGAGATCGTTGTCGTGGCGACTGAGTTCGATGGAGAAATCTCTCCGCATGGGTCCTGCGAGGTCATAGCGAAAGGAGCGATACCAAGACCCCATCAGGGGTTTGAACAGCCGAACACGTTCATGCAGGCCGCTCGAATGTGACATCGGGTTCTTGTGCCGCTCCAGGATGTAGGCAGGCAGGACACCGGCAAAGGCATGACGGATGATCCACTTTTCATAGCCGTCACGAACCTTGAGCGATGTCGGGATTCTCATTGAGAGGAGAAGGACGTCGAGGTCGAGGAAGGGGACCCGTGCTTCGACGCATCGTCCCATTGAGGTGCGGTCCACCCGCTGGAGCTCGGTGCGAGAGAGTTGGCGGATCTTGTGGAGGAAGAGGCGCCGTGCCTTGCTCGGCTCGATCGTCCGATACATGTCGTAGCCACCAAAGAGCTCGTCCGATCCGTCACCAGTGAGCACGACCTTGATGCCGGCGGCATGGACGGCCTCGAACACTTTGAGCGAGACGGCAGCATTGATCACGTCACCGGACTCACTGGCCTCGGATACCCTCACTGCCTCTCGGACGTCGGAGCGACGAATGTGTCGGGGCTTGATGGAGATCACGTGGTGCTCCATGCCGAGATCCTTGGTGAGGCGTGTTGCGTAGTCGAGATCTTCGCTTCCCTCGGCGCCAACAGTGAAGGCCACACACTCAGGGTGGATCTTCGAGGCCAGGACGGCTACGAGTGATGAGTCGAGACCTCCGGAGAGGATGATTCCCACCCGAAGATCCGTGTCGACGCGCCGTCGGACGGCCTCGGTGACAGCTGCGACGACCGCAGCGGAGGCTTCGTCCACATCGGACAGTTCGTTTTGTCCCTCGCCGAGGGTGAGAAGGTCGATGTAGGGGTGGAGGTCAGGATCGGCATCGGGTCGAGCGATGCCGCAATGGCCCGGAGGAACTTCTCCAATCGGAACACCAAGGACAGTGAGGGCCTTGATCTCGGATGCGACGTGGAGGTGCCCGTCAGCACGAGCCCAGTAGAGAGGCTTGACGCCTGCGGGGTCACGGGCCAAGAAGACCGAATCGTCATCATGGTCCACGACGGCGAGCGCAAATTCTCCTCGAAATTCCAGCAGGGCGTCCTCGCCCCACGCGAGGTAGGCCTCGAGCGCAACCTCGGTGTCGCTGACGGATCGCTGAATCCGGCCCTCATCCTCGAGCCGTCGCCGAAGGTCGTCATGGTTGAAAATCTCGCCGTTGTAGCAAAGTGAGAATCGACCCGTGCCATCGATCCATGGCTGAACGGCATGATCACGGTCGACGATCTTGAGGCGGGACGTGGCGAGCATCCTCGTCGGTTCCCGCCGCTGTTCAAGCGACTCGCCCCGCTGAGCGATACCGCTCACCATGGCGTCGAAGGTGGCTGCCGTGCCGTCGTTTATCGAAGGTCCCAGCAAAAGGGCGATACCGCACATTGGGTCTCTACCGCCCGCTCTGGCGATCGGCGAAATGGGCGACATGGTCGGGCGAAAGGCAGACATGCCAGGCCCGGCCTTCGTCAATCACGTTCAGAATGCCTCGCTCGAGATAGTCCATGAGGACATCCCTGAGTACATCATCGGCACCGAAGCGAGCGAACCAGCCGACTTCAATGTCGGCGGCCCAGCCTCGGCAATGGGCGCTGGGATGAAGGGCGGAGAATCCAAGAGCTTTGAGCCGGTGCTGGTGTTCGACGCTCCGCGAGATGCTGTTGACCCAAATCGGCGGTGTGCCTTTTGGAGCGAAGGTGGCGGTGACGGCGGCAAGTTCGTTCAACAGACCGAGCATTGCCGGCCGAATGGCGACGAATGGCAGTCCCGGTCCACGGGGCTCGCGACCGGGGAACGCTCGCTGAATGATGAAATCCCTCGTCCTGTGGACGAGGCCGTCAGAGGCCACCCCAAAGCCGAAGTCGACCCGACCCGCTCGGCGCTCCTTGCGGAGGTCGAGCAGATCAGGCGCCTCGCGGACGTCACGGTCGGTCTCAAGGTCGATCTCATGGTCCCACCAGGCGAGATCAATATTCTGCAGCAAGAGGATTCGAACGAGTCCGGCGCCAGAAATCGCGTTCGAGGCGATCGACCTGGTAAATCGCATGTATTCCTCGACCGATTGACTGACGAGTCGTTCCGACCCCCCTTCGAGAGATACGAGGAATTCCAACTCGGGCGTCGAAAGAGCTTGGCCAACCACCGCGGCGACTACCTCGGGATCCGCTCCCGGTCCCAGGTGCTCGATGGCGGAGGCCACCTCGTCGATGGCTGCCCTGCGAGCCTTAAGAACGGCAACGGGGTCCACCTGTGGCGCTGGATGAACCATGGCCACAGACGCTACCACCGTCCCCTCTGGCCCCCGAGAGACCGTTTCTGAGCGGATTCCCGGGGCTAGGTGGCCCCCAGGGCTCCATGGATTTCCGGGCGGGCCGCAATGGCGTCGTCAGTAGCGGAGGGGGCCACCGATGAATCAGCGCCGAGAAGGTGGCCGAGGAAAGAATGCTGACGTGGTTGCGACGTACTCGTCGAAGCCTTGCCGGGTCTTGGCCATGCGCCGCTCGAGGAGGGGCTTGCCGGAGACGCTGGTGAGGAGTCTGGTCATGAGGAGCGGGCACATGATGGCCACCAAACCCCAGCCTCCTGCTGCCGCAACGAGGAACGTCCCCCACCACGCGGTTGCATCGCCGAAATAGTTGGGGTGGCGGGTCCAGGCCCACAGGCCCCGGTTCATCACTGTGCCGCGATTTGCCGGGTTCTTCTTGAATCGCTCCAGCTGGAAATCACCGATCGATTCGAAGCCGAAGCCAAGAACCCAGATGCCAACTCCGACAAACTCGACGGCCCGGACGGGGGAGGACGCGTACATCCCCACAATCACCGTGATCGAGACGACGTACATAAGAACGGCCTGGAGGCCGTAGATCACGACGAGCGCGTAGAGGGTCTGGTTCCGGTCTCGGGCACCGCGCATGATGGCTGCATACCGAGGATCCTCGGGCTCACCGCGCCCTCTCCAGCCGAGGTGGAGGGCGAGCCGGAGCCCCCAGATCGACACCATGGCGAGGAGCAAGCCTCGCTGCAATCCGTCGGTCCCAACTCCACCCGACGATGAGAAAAACGTGGTGAGCGCCACGGCGACAAAGCCAAGTGGCCAGAAGACATCGATATCTCGATAGCGCTTGGTGATTCGTCCGACCACGAAGGCAAGAGCAACCGTTGCGAGTACGGCAAGCGCTGCATACCCGAATGCGGCGCCGAGGCCGGGAGCGATTTGCGAGGCGAGGAGCACGTCGTGATCGTACTGAGGTCCACCCTGTCAGTGCGAGGCCCGTCGCCGCTGGAGTCCTAGAGTGTTGACATGGCCGTCCGGGCTCACATCGTGAGACTCCGGTCGTTGGCCGGCGAGGCCCTTCAGGACCTCTTTGATCAGTCGACCCCGTTCGGGCGGCTCGCACTCGTCCAGGTCCTGATGCTGGCGGGTGACACGCTGGTGACGATCTCACTCGCGGGCTCGCTCTTTTTCTCGATCTCGCCGACAGAGGCCAAGTCAAAGGTTCTGCTCTACCTGCTCCTCACGATCGCTCCATTCGCCGTCGTCTCTCCGCTTCTCGGCCCCTTGATCGACCAGTCTCGCAACGCCCGCCGGGCGATGGTTGTGCTCTCGGCGTTAGGAAGGGCGGCGCTGTGCCCATTTATGGCGCGTGACATCCACAGCGCAGCGCTCTTTCCCGAAGCATTTCTGATCCTGATCCTCTCCAAGCTCTATCTGGTGACACGGGGCGCGCTGGTCCCCGAGATTGCCCAAGCCGAGGAGGAAGCCGATGGTCCTGACTTGCATCTGGTCGCCGACGCCTATCTCACCGAGCCGACACCAGACGGGCCACCGGCGCATGGCTTGGCAGGGTGGAACGCCCAGTTGACCCTCCTCGGGACCCTTGCCGGTTTCGTGATTTCGGTTCCGGGGATCCTTCTTCTCAAGATTTTCGGCTCGCCAGCGGTACTGATCTTCAACACCGTCGTCTTCGCTGCCGCTGGAATCGCTGGACTCCGCCTCTTGCTTCCGCGTGGGTCCCGCCACCTTGATGAGGCCGCACAGGAGGGCTCTGGGGAGATTCTGGCCTTTGACCGAGAGGGCACTGATGACTGGGCGGAGGATGATCCCGACCTCGTCGCTCTTCAGCCGGTGGCCCACCCTGAGGTGCTCCTAGGCCTGACGGCGAACTCGCTGCTGCGCGGTGTGGCTGGCTTCTTGGTCTTCATGCTGGCCTTTGGTCTTCGGCGTAGCAATGCACCCCTGTGGTGGTACGGCCTGGCGCTTGGCGGAAGCGGCATTGGTGCACTCATTGGGCTCTCAATTGTGCCAAGGCTCCGCAGGGTGATGATGGAACCAGCGATGCTGATGACGGCGCTGATTGCCGTGTCGCTGGGAGCAGTGGGTGCTGCCTATGTGGGGGGTCTCGGCATCCAAATCCTCCTTGCCTTGCTGATCGGCGTCGCCGGTTCTGTCGGCCAACCATCCTTCGATGCCATGACGCAACGCTATGTACCTGCAGCAGCCCAGGGTCGAGCCTTCGCTCGCTTCGCCACGCGTCAACAGCTGATCTGGGTCATCGGTGCCGTCATTCCCGTGGCCATCGTGATGCCGCTGGTGACGGGCGACATCGTCATCGCCGTCGTCACTGGGGGAGGAGCGGCTCTCTACGCTGTGGGTCGATTCAGCAGGGTCCGGCCCTTGCGACGTGACGAACGCCGTCGAACGGAGGGTCCGAGGCACTGAGCCCAGACGCGACTCGAGCCGCCCTGCTGGGCGGCTCGAGTGCGAGTGGTGTCTGATTGACGACCACGACGTCTCCGGAGGGTGTTGTGACTCCGGCTGCGGGCGGTCAGCCCAAGCGACGCTCGAGGTCATCGACGGCAGCACTGAGCTGCGGGGGCAACTTGTCGCCAAAGGTGGCGAAGTGCTCTCGGATCAACGGAACCTCACGGCGCCAGTCGTCGTGGTCCACCTTGAGGAGTTCAACGAGGTCCTCAGCAGGAACATCGAGTCCTTCGATATTGAGAGCGTCATGAGTCGGGACGAACCCAATGGGTGTCTCGGTTGCCTCGCCGCGGCCTGCGACCCTCTCGAAGACCCATTCGAGAACTCGGCTGTTCTCACCGAAACCGGGCCAGAGCCACTTGCCGTCGTCGTTCTTGCGGAACCAGTTGACGTAGAAGATTTGGGGAAGCTTTGAGCTGTCGGCTGAGGCGCCGACCTTCAGCCAGTGTCCGAAGTAGTCGGCCATGTTGTAGCCGCAGAACGGGAGCATGGCGAACGGGTCACGGCGGAGGTTCCCAACGGCTCCTGCTGCCGCTGCCGTGGTCTCTGAAGCCATGATCGAGCCGAGGAACACGCCATGGTCCCAATCGCGACTCTGGAAGACCAGCGGCACGACTGATGCCCGACGTCCTCCAAAGAGGATGGCCGAAATTGGCACACCGACTGGGTCTTCCCACTCGGCGGCGATCGCCGGGTCCTGGCTGGCAGGCACCGTAAAGCGGGCGTTGGGATGGGCGGCGGGCTTCCCTGCTGCCTCGTCGTACGCATTGCCCTGCCAGTCGGTCAGACCGGCGGGGACGTCCTCGGTCATTCCCTCCCACCAGACATCACCGTCAGCGGTGAGTGCAGTGTTGGTGAAGATCGAGTTGCCGCTCACCGTGAACATCGCGTTCGGGTTGGTGTGCATCGAGGTTCCTGGGGCGACACCGAAGAAGCCAGCCTCGGGGTTGATGGCGTAGAGCTGTCCATCGGGCCCGAACTTCATCCAGCAGATGTCGTCACCGACTGTCTCAACCTTCCAGTCGGGGAGAGTCGGAATCAGCATGGCGAGGTTCGTCTTGCCGCAGGCCGAGGGGAACGCGGCCGTGACGAACTTGGTCTCACCGATTGGCGAGGTCAGTTTCAAGATGAGCATGTGCTCGGCAAGCCAACCGGCGTCGCGGGCCATGACCGAGGCGATCCTGAGAGCGAAGCACTTCTTGCCGAGCAGGGCGTTGCCGCCGTAGCCGGAACCGAACGAGATGATCTCTCGGGTCTCGGGGAAGTGAACGATGTACTTGTTCTCTGCGTTGCATGGCCACGCCGAGTCGACAGCACCATTGATGAGGGGAGCACCGACCGAGTGCAGGCAAGGAACGAAGTCCCCGTCAGCGCCGAGGACGTCGAGAGCACCCTGGCCCATGCGGGTCATGATCCTCATCGACACCGCCACATACGCGGAGTCCGTGAGCTCGACCCCGATGTGGGCGATCTCGGAACCAAGCGGTCCCATCGAGAAGGGCACCACGTACATGGTGCGCCCCTTCATGCAGCCTTCGAAGAGCCCATTAAGGAGTCCCCGCATCTCTTCGGGGTCCCGCCAGTTGTTCGTCGGGCCAGCATCGGCCTCGTCGAGTGAGCAGATGTAGGTGCGGTCCTCGACCCGAGCAACGTCGCCCGGGTCAGAAGCGGCGTAGTAGCTGTTGGGCCGCTTGGCGTCTGACAACTTGGTGAAGGTGCCGTTGTCGACGAGGAGTTGGCAGAGCCGGTCGTACTCCTCGGCCGATCCGTCGCACCAGTAGACCTCGTCGGGCTGTGTCAGCGCGGCGACCTCATCGACCCAGGCAATCAGCTTGGCGTTCTTGGTTGGAGCCATCTCTATTCTTCCTCCCTTTGGAGCGAACCCGCAGCGTGCCGGGATACGGCTCATGCTAGGCATTTTGAGTGACCTCGCCAAAACAGAAACCCGCCCCCCCGGGGCGACTGGTCGGTCGAGAACTAACGGCTCTCGAGCGTATCGGAAAATTGATCACCGATGCTCGGTTTGATTCTCCGGTCGGCGAGACGTGGTTCGGCGACGATGCGGCCGTCCTCACCGCTCCTCCCGTAGGCCTCGATGTGCTCTCCTGCTCGGACTCCGCTGTCGCCGGGGTCCATGCTGATCTGGCCCACCTCACGCTGGCGGATCTGGGATGGCGAGCGGTCGCCGCCACGCTCTCGGACATCGCAGCGATGGGTGGTCGGCCGTGGCGGATGGTCGTGTCGGTCTCGACACCACCGAATCGCGCTGCGACCGAGATTATGGAGGGGGCCGTGGCAGCCGCCGCTGCATTCGGGTGCCCGATCGTGGGAGGGGATCTGACCTCATCCCCAGAGGCTGTGGTCTCGGTGGCCGCACTCGGCCTTGTCCCGGTCCGAAGCGCGGTGCTTCGATCGGGGGCATCCGAAGGGGACGTTCTCTTTGTCACCGGTCCGGTTGGTGGCTCTGCAGCGGGGCTGCGCACGCTTCGTGCTGGTGATGGTGACTCCCCGATTGGCGCCCCGTTGATTGAATCGCACTGCCGGCCACGTCCCCTCTTCGCTGAGGGGGAGGCTGCGCGACGCGGCGGAGCCACGGCCATGATCGACATCTCGGATGGATTGTCGCTCGACGCAGTGCGTCTCGGCATTGCCTCCGGCCTCGGAGTGGCACTCGACACGGTCCCGATCGCCGAGGGCGCAACCGAGGCTGAGGCCCTTGGTGGGGGAGAGGACTACGAACTGCTCATAGCCGTCAAGGATCCAGATCGACTCGTCGCCATGTACGCCGAATGCGGCCTCACCGCGCCGCTCCAGATTGGTCGACTGACGAACGGAGCGGGAGAATTGTTTCTCCGAGGGGAAAGAATCGAGGCCCAGGGTTGGGTCCATGACGTCTCGTAGCACCACGGGGGATGCCGTGGTCACGGAGAGACCCCACGCTCACAGGTCCGAATCGGACCTGTGAATCACTTCGATGCTGGGATCTGGCGACGCGGTGGCTTGGTGACGCGTCCCGCACGCAGGCACGAGGTGCAGACGTTGAGGCGCTTGGGTGCACCGTTTACCAAGGCGCGGACCCGCTGAATGTTCGGGTCCCAACGCCGCTTGGTCCGGCGGTGGGAGTGCGACAGGTTCATGCCGAACGAGGGCTTCTTCCCACAGAGTTCACAGACAGCAGCCATTTTCGGACATTCCTCCTGGAGGGCGAGGTCATGAGGACCTGCCGTGCGACGGGGCAACTGGTTGCTCCCCGAGTACGTCGGATCCACAGGTTAGCATCACGACAATGAGCACCCTGGCGACGTTTGCCGCAGGCGACATCCGAACCGTCATTGAGACCTATCGCGATGTGCTGCGAGACCACCAAGAAGTCGTCAATCGACTGAACGTTTACCCAGTTCCTGATGGGGACACGGGGACCAATATGGCCCTGACGATTGAGTCCGTGGTGGCGTCGCTCGACGCCGTCGTGGCACCGGCACCGATGGCCGATGTCTGCAAAGCGATCGCCCATGGCTCGCTCATGGGGGCTCGAGGAAACTCTGGCGTCATTCTTTCTCAGCTCCTCAGGGGACTGAGCGAGAAGTTCACCCCCTGCGATGCCATCGATGCCTCGGTGCTCGCCGATGCACTGGTCCACGCCGACGGCCTGGCCCGCAAGGCAGTGGTCCGACCGGTGGAGGGAACCATCTTGACGGTGGCCCGAGCCGCCGGAGAGGGCGCCAAGGCAGCAGCAGCCTCTGGTGGCAACCTTGCCGCAACTGTCGAGGGAGCCCGCCAGGCGGCAGAGGCGGCGCTTGCTCTGACCCCAGAGCAGCTCCCTGCCCTGAAGCAGGCTGGGGTGGTCGACTCGGGTGGGACCGGTTTCCTGCTCCTGCTCGATTCGTTCTGCCATGTGGCCTTCGGCCGGGAGCTTCCCGTGGCGCCGGCCGTTGACTCGATCCACGTTGCTCTCTCAACGAGTGGTGGTCATGAGGTCGGCGACGTCGGTGACTTGCGCTACGAAGTGATGTACCTCCTTGAGGCGCCTGACGACACGATCGCCGCCTTTAAGGAAGTTTGGGCTGGCATTGGCGACTCGATCGTCGTGGTCGGGGGTGACGGCACCTACAACTGCCACATCCACACCGATGACATCGGTGCATCGATTGAGGCAGCGATCCAGATCGGACGGCCCTACGAGATCCGGGTGAGCGACCTCGCTGAGCAGGTCGTCGAAGAGCGCTGGGTCCGAGAGAGTTCGGCAATCGACGAAATCCCGGAGCCCTCTGGCCCACCACCCACCACGGCCGTGGTCGCAGTGGTGACCGGTGATGGAGTCGGACGGATCTTCCACTCTCTCGGCGTGCAGCGCCTCGTCAAGGGTGGCCAGTCGATGAACCCGTCGACCGCCGATCTAGTGGCTGCAGTCGAGGCAACTGGGGCGGACAACGTCGTGATCCTTCCGAACAATAAGAACATCAAGCCAGTGGCCGAGCAGGTCGATGCGCTCACCAATGCCTCCGTCGCAGTGGTCCCCACAGCCAGCATCGTCGAGGGCTTTGCGGCGCTGCTGAGTTACGACCCGGGGTCGTCGCTCGAGGCGAACCTCTCAGGCATGTGCGATTCGGCCGCCGCCGTGATCGCCGCTGAGGTAACCCAAGCTGTTCGTGATTCCGAGACCGATGCCGGAACGGTGCACGAGGGTGACTGGATCGGGCTGTCCCAAGAGGGGATTCTCACCATCGCTGACTCGCTGGTAGTGGCCAGCCAGAGGCTTTTGGGGCTGCTTGTGACTGACGACCATGAGCTCGTCACCCTCATTGAGGGTGAGGGTTCGACCACGGCCAACACCCGACGGCTCTCTGAATGGCTGGCCCAGGAGCGACCCGACGTCGCGGTCGAAGTTCACCATGGAGGACAGCCGCTGTACCCGTACCTCTTCGGCATCGAGTGACCCACGTGCCGGACCGCTCGCAGCGACCGGCCACCACCGGACGCACGCTGGCGGCGCTGGCTGCGATCGAGGTCAATGTCCTCGAGGGGGTGAAACCGAAGAAGGCGGAGGCCCTGGCTGCATGGGGCGTCGAATCGATCCTGGACTTGTTGTGGTGCTACCCCCGCCGCTACATCGATCGCACTCGCCAAGCCGACTTGAAAGATCTGGCAGTCGGCGATGAGGCGGTCGTCCTCGCTCGAGTAACAGCGGTGAACGCATCGATGACCCGCCAGCGTCGTCCCATCGTGACCCTCAAGGTGAGCGATCCGACGGGATCAATGCAGATCACGTTCTTCAATCAACGATGGCGAGCGAAACAACTCTCGGTGGGGACTGAAGCGCTCTTCTTCGGAAAGCTCGAAGAGTTCCGGGGTCAGGTGAAAATGACAAACCCCGTTGTCGACGTCCTCGTCGGAATGGAAGGTCGATCCCAGGGCATGTCGCAGACCGGCCGGATTATCCCGGTCTACGCCCAGTCATCGAAGACGGGGTTGACGAGCTGGGAAATTGGCCGCTTCGTGGACGAGGCACTTCGTCGGGCGGGGACCTTTGCGGAGCCGCTTCCCGATGTCATTCTCGATCGTTTGGATCTTTGGGATCGAACCTTGGCGATGAACGGAATTCATGCGCCGGGTTCGATGGAGGAGACGGACCCGGCTCGCCGACGACTGGCCTTCGACGAGCTGCTGCGGCTGCAGCTCGCTCTCGTACTCCGCCGAAATGCGATGGAGGCTGATTCTCGGGGGATTGCCCATCCAGTCGAGCCATCCGAGGCAACGACAGAGATGCTGGTCGGCCCGAGTTTGGTGCGACGGTTCCTGACCTCGCTCCCGTTCGAGCCGACCGGGGCACAGCGTCGGGTTATTGGCGAGATTCTCGGTGATCTCTCTGGCTCATTGCCGATGCATCGCCTTCTCCAAGGCGACGTCGGCTCTGGAAAAACGATCGTCGCTGTCGCCGCCATGCTGGCCTCGGTTCAGGGTGGTCGACAGGCCGCGTTGATGGCCCCCACAGAGGTACTCGCCGACCAGCACTCGATCGGAATCCGCCAGCTGCTGGGGTCGATGAGCGTGCGTGATCCGGGTCGCCTCGGCGGCGAGCGTCCTATTGAAGTGTGCCTTCTGACATCGTCGACCCCCGCGGCCGAGCGACGCTTCATCGTCGAAGGTCTTGCCTCGGGCGAGGTCGACATCGTGGTGGGGACTCATGCGCTCCTGACTCCGAACGTTGCATTCAAGAGCCTTGGGGTGGCCGTGGTCGACGAGCAGCACCGCTTCGGGGTCGAGCAGCGCGCTGCGCTGCGCGAGAAGGGCCAGGGTCCCGATGGCGAACGGGCAGACCCAGACCTCTTGGTGATGACAGCGACACCGATTCCCCGGAGCGCCGCGATGGTGGTCTTCGGCGATCTTGAGATGTCGGTGCTCGATGAGCTCCCTGCTGGTCGGACTCCGATTACCACCCGGTGGGCTCGGAGCGACCTTGAGGTCACTGAGGCCTGGGGGCGGATCCGCTCAGAGGTTGCCGATGGACGCCAGGCCTACGTCGTGTGTCCGTTGGTTGAGGAGTCCGAGAAGATCGAGGCGACCTCGGCGACTGAGGAGTTCGAGCGGCTGGGAGCCGAAGAACTCGCCGGACTCACGCTCGGTCTCCTCCACGGCCAGATGAAGCCAGCCGACAAAGAAGAAGTGATGCGCCAATTCCGCGCTGGCGTGATCGAGGTTCTGATCGCCACGACTGTGATCGAGGTCGGCGTTGACGTGCCCCAGGCCACGGTGATGGTGATCGAGGACGCTGGTCGCTTCGGCATCGCCCAGCTCCACCAACTGCGCGGTCGAGTGGGACGGGGATCAACCGAGAGTTGGTGCTACCTGCTCGGTGACGCCGGATCGGCTGATGCCGAGCAGCGATTGGAAGCAATGGAGCGCACCACCGATGGCTTCGAGCTTGCCGAAGTTGACCTTGAACTCAGGGGTGAGGGAACGATTCTGGGGACTCGACAGAAGGGTCGCAGCGATCTAGCACTCGCCAGCCTCGCCCGGGATCGCGACCTTCTCGAGGCAGCTCGCCAAGTGGCCGAGGACCTCACCGAGGGCGACCCCTTCTTGGCGCAGAACCCGATCTTGGCTGAGGAGCTCCGCGCCACGCTCGACCCGGAGGATGCCGCCTTTCTCTTCAAGGGCTGAGACACCCCGGTACGCTTGGAAAGATGCGCGTCATCAGCGGTGAAGCCCGAGGCAGGAACCTTCGTGCCGCCCTCCCAGAAGCGGTTCGACCGACGACTGATCGGGTGAAGGAGTCGATCTTCGACATTCTTGGATCGTTTGGTGGGGTCGTTGACCTCGAAGTCGTCGATCTGTTCTGCGGAAGCGGAGCACTCGGTATCGAGGCGCTGAGCCGGGGTGCGAGTTCGGTGGTCTTCGTTGATGCTGACCCGTTGTGCCTTGAGGCCGCTCGTGAGAATCTTGCGATGGTGGGGCTCGATCCAACCAAGGCCCGGTTTGTTCGAGCCTCTTTTCCTGGCTGGACCTCGGGTCCAGTCGACCTCGTGCTGGCTGACCCTCCGTATGGCCTCGATGTGGCCTCTGACCTGCTGGCATCACTCGATACCGCAACCCTCGTCCTGGAGAGTCGGGTTGCTCCCATTGTGCCGGAAGGATGGGTCTCCCTTCGGCAGCGCACCTACGGCACTACGATCGTAACCGTGCTGAACCGCAAGATTTCTGAGTCCTCACGATCATGACGATCGCCCTGATTCCCGGCTCCTTCGATCCTTTTCACAATGGTCACCTCGAGGTCGTCGAGCGGGCCACCCGGTTGTTCGACTCTGTGGTGGTCGCCGCTCTTCGGAATCCGCAGAAGTCGCAGCCCCTCTTCGATCTTGCAGAGCGCAAGGAGATGATGGCGGAATCGATGGAGCATCTCAGCACGGTGACCATCGTGTCGGTCTCGACCCTCCTCGTCGAGGTGGCAGCTGAGGTGGGAGCAACGGCGATCGTCAAGGGTCTCCGAGTAGTGACCGACTTTGAGAACGAGTTGCAGATGGCTCAGATGAACCGCCAGCTCTCAGGCGTTGAGACACTGTTCATCCCGACGAGCGCTGGACATTCGTTCATTGCCTCCCGGTTGTTGCGAGAGGTTGCCCGCTACGGCGGGGATGTCTCGGCGTTCGTCCCGGCCCCGGTGAATCGACGGTTGAAGGAGAAGTTCGCAGGGGGAGACGCATGAGCGACCGTTACGACGATTACGACGAGATCGACGTCGAGCCCGAGGCTCCGGCTGACGCAGAGTTCTTGTTGCGCCAGGCCGTCGACATGGTCATGACGGCAAAGCCTCTGCCGGTGTCCTCATCGATCCGGATCGTGAGAGATGACCTCCTCGACTTGCTCGAGGGTGCACTTGGGGCGCTCCCCGAGGAACTCCGCCAGGCGCGCTGGCTTCTTCGAGAGCGTGAGGACTTCATGGCCGATCAGCAGCGTGCGGCCGACGCCCTCGTGGAGGACGTCAAGCTCCAGGCGGAGCGGATGGTGTCTCGGACTGAGTTGGTTCGTCAGGCCAACGCAACAGCCCAGAGGATTGTCGACGAGGCAGAGGAGTCGGCTCGGCGCATGCGCCATGAAGCCGAGGACTACTGCGACCAGAAGCTCGCTGGGATGGAGATCGTCCTGACTCGGGTGCTGAAAACCGTCGAGGCAGGGCGAGAGAAGCTCCAGCCGACGCTCGAGGTGCCCGAGGATGACGTGATCGAGGACCTCTCTCAAGGGGACGCCTTCTTCGATCAGGATCAACGCTAGAGCGATGGCGATGGACCCCTTCGTCGTCGGGGTTGCCCGGCTGCGGAGGCAGCTCGGAGCGACCGTGCACACGGTGGTCGCTGGGCCGTTCGACCCGACGGGTGAGATGGCGCCACTGGCTCCTGGGGAAAGCTACGTCCCCGAAGGCGATGACGTGTCCTTCGACGGGGTCCTCGAATGCATCCCCAACGGATTGGTCGTGCGTGGCGCTGTCACCGGTCGCTGGCGAGGCCTTTGCCGTCGATGCGCCACCAAGGTCGGCGGCCCGCTTGAGGTCACGATCCGCGAGCGTTACCAAGAAGGGGCAAGTCCCGAGGACGATGAGGCCTACCCGCTCGAGGGCGAGATGGTCGATCTCGGACCCGCTGTTCGAGATGCCATTGTCCTCGAACTCCCCCTCGCACCACTGTGTTCCGAAGACTGCAAGGGCATCTGTATTGAGTGCGGAGCTGACCGCAACTCGACTGATTGTGGCTGCGAAGCGCCCATTGATCCCCGGTGGGCTACATTGGACACGCTTCGCCGATCAGACTGAGATCGGCGACATGGACGCATCAAGAACCCTTGTGCGAGATCCGTGCTCTCTACGGAGAGCACAGGCGCGACCGGAGAGACGACATGGCTGTACCGAAGAGGAAGACGTCGAAGGCGAAGACTCGTAGTCGCCGGGCATCGAACTGGACCCTTGAGGCTCCGCCGAGGAGTGTCTGCCCACAGTGCGCCACTGCCAAGCTTCCTCACGTGGTGTGCCCCTCGTGTGGTTGGTACAAGGGTCGTCAGGCCATCGAGGTCGACTAGGTGACCCTTCCCGTCGCCGTCGACGCCATGGGCGGAGACCACGCGCCGGGAGCGATCGTGGCGGGTGCCCGTCAGGCTGCTGACGAACTCGGCATCGAGGTGCTCTTGGTCGGGCCCCCGGATCTCATCGGGGACCCAATGGGTCTTGAGGTTGTCGCCTGCACCGAGGTCATCGCCATGGACGAGGACCCAGCCCAAGGTGTGCGCCGCAAGAAGGACTCGTCACTGGTTGTCGCTGCTGAACTCGTTCGAGACGGAGCCGCCTCGGCCATGGTCTCGGCTGGAAACACAGGAGCCACCATGGCCGCAGCACTGCTGCGCATGGGTCGGATTAAGGGCGTGCAGCGTCCGTGCATCGCGACACCACTTCCCCGACCCGGCGGAGCGCCGAGCGTCCTGGTCGATGCCGGGGCGAACACCGAGTGCACGCCTGCGATGTTGATCCAGTTCGCCCAGATGGCGGCTGCCTTTTCTCGTGCTCGTTTCGGAGTCGAGAACCCGACGGTGGCCCTGCTGTCGATCGGCGAGGAGCCCTCGAAGGGGACCCCTCTGGTCAAAGAGACCCACGCGATGCTTGCGGAGGGGGCCTCAGGATTCAATTTTGTGGGCAACGTTGAGGGTCGAGACCTCCTCGGCGCCCCGGTCGATGTCGTGGTGACCGATGGCTTCACGGGCAACGTGGCGCTCAAGACGCTCGAAGGGTCGCTTCGGTTCCTGATGGGAGCATTGTTCGAGGTGTTCGGCACCAACGAAGAGACCCGCGCAGCAACAGAGGTCCTGATGCCCCATCTGGCCCCGCTGGCTGCGTCATTGGACCCGGAAGGTGCGGGAGGGGCGATGCTCCTCGGCCTCGAAGGTGTCTGCATCATTAGCCATGGGTCGTCGTCGGCCACCGCCATCCGAAATGCAGTCGGTGTGGGGCACGATCTGGCGTCCGCAGGTATCACTGAAGCACTTCGGCAAGCGATCACTGTCGGCTGATCCATCGCTTCGGGTTCTGGCGCCGGTATGATGCGCCCAAGAAGGTCTCAACTCTTGCGTTGAAGACCCGTCCTCACCCGGCCCCCACCAAGGAGCTTTTATGCCAGCAGAGACCCACACCGCCCAAGGACCCCTCGATCGAGATGGCGTCTTCGCCTTGGTCCGCGAGCAGTTGGCCGACATCCTCGAGATTGACCCAGAGACCATCACGGAGGGCTCCTCGTTCTCTGAGGACCTTGATGCAGACTCTCTCGCCCTGATCGAACTCGTTGAGGCCCTCGAAGAGGAGCTTTCAGAGCGATCGGTCGGATTCCGCATCGACGACGAGGACCTTGAGGACCTCAAGTCAGTCCGGGATGCCGTCGACTATGTCTTCGCCAAGCTCGAGGCTGGCTGACCTGTCGATCATGGAGGCACCAGTCGCCGAGGCGCTGTCACGGCGGCTTGGGGTCCAGCCCACCCATCCAGCACTTTTTGAGCAAGCCTGCGTTCACAGCAGCTTCTCCGCGGAAAGCGGTCTGGCGTCAAATCAACGCCTGGAATTCCTCGGCGACGCCATCTTGGATTTGGTTGTGGCTGAGCACCTCTTCGCCACTCATCCCGAACTTGATGAAGGTGGTCTGTCGAAGGTCAGGATTGCCGTCGTGAACGAAACGGTCCTCGCTGAGGTCGCCAGAGAGTTGAATCTCGGCGAGCTTCTGGTGGTGGGGCGTGGCGCCGATGCCGAGGGGCTCCGATTCAAGCCTTCCGTGCTCTCTGACGCCTTTGAGGCGGTCCTCGGAGCCACCTACTTGTCCTGTGGCCACGACGAAGTGTCCCGGGTCATTCTCGATCTTCTCGGTGCCCGGCTTGAAGCAGCGGCCTTGGCGCCTGGATCAGAGGACTACAAGAGCCTCATGAACGAATGGGCGCAGGCGGAACACGCCACGATGCCGGTCTACGAGGTTGAAGGAAGCGGACCCGCCCACGACAGGCGCTACATCGCCACGGTTTCCGTGAATGACGCAGTGCTCGGTTCTGGCGAGGGACGTTCAAAGAAAGCATCCGAGATGGAAGCGGCGAAGGCCGCATGGGGGGTGGTGGGGCATGCCTGAGCTGCCTGAGGTCGAGACGGTACGCCAACAGTTGATGCGCGAGGTGGTTGGCCGGAAGGTCAAGGCCGTCGCCGTGACCAACAGCAAGATCGTGCGGCGGCATAAGAACATCAAGGACTTCCGAGAGCAACTCGAAGGTCACACGATGAAGGGTGTCGCCCGTTTGGGCAAGTACCTGATCATTGAACTCGACGATGGATCATCGCTTGTTATTCACCTGAGGATGAGCGGCCAGTTGCAGCGCGTGAAGTCGGTCAAGGAAGAGAAGAAGAAGCACACCCATGTGGTGATCACGTTCACGCAGACTGGCGAGCTTCGGTTTATCGATCCAAGGACGTTCGGCGAGATGTTCATCTCTCGGCCGCCCGCAGAGGGCGTGGTCACGCCTGTCTCTGACTCCTCCACGGTCGCCATGGGTGGCGAAGGTGCGAACCTGCGTCAGCGGGTCGCCGAGCTTGCTGGACTCGGCTTCGACCCAGTCGAGGACACCATGAGTTGGGATCGCTTCGCGTACCTGCTGCGCCTGAAGTCACTTCCCCTCAAGACCTTCCTGACCGATCAGGCGCTGGTCTCGGGAATCGGCAACATCTATGCCGACGAGATCCTCTTCGGTGCCGGCCTGCGCTACGACCGCAAGACTGACGAGCTCTCACCGACTGAGGTCCGTCGGCTCTGGCGCTCGCTTGTGGAGATCCTGGCTGAGGGGATCAAGCATGGAGGCTCGACGCTTGACGATGAGCAGTTCGTTGACCTTCATGGCAAGGCAGGCAACTTCCAGACGTTCCACGAGGCCTACAACCGAGAGGGCCTTCCGTGTCGTCGGTGTCGGAACCCCATCGTGAAGGTGAAGCACCAGCAGCGGTCGACATACTTCTGCGAGCACTGTCAGATCTAGCGGCTCTCGCAGATTGCGGCCCTCGGGGACTCCTGGGGGCCTCAGGGTTGTGTGTCTAGCGATAGGCCTCCTGAACGGGGTCCACGACATTGCTAGGGTCGCGCTCGATGCACCTCAAGCGCCTGACGATGAAGGGGTTCAAGTCCTTTGCGGACTCGACCACCTTGGAGTTCGAACCCGGAGTGACCGTCGTGGTCGGTCCAAACGGCTCCGGGAAGTCCAATGTGGTCGATGCCGTCACGTGGGTGCTGGGCGCCCAAGGACCTCGAGCGTTGCGCAGTTCGAAGATGGAAGACGTCATCTTCATGGGGACGACCTCGAGGCCGGCGCTCGGCCGGGCGGAGGTTTCCCTCACGATCGACAACGCCGACGGCCGCCTTCCGGTAGACATGGCGGAGGTCACCATCACCCGGACACTGTTCCGTTCCGGAGACTCCGAGTACGCCATCAACGGCGCCCCCTGTCGACTCCTCGACATCCAGGAACTCCTGAGCGACTCAGGGGTCGGCCGTCAGCAGCACATGATCATCGGCCAGAACCAGCTGACCACGGTGCTCAACGGGCGTCCTGAAGATCGCCGGGCGATCATCGAGGAGGCAGCGGGAGTCCTGAAGCACCGTCGACGCAAGGAACGAGCCGAGAGGCGCCTTGCGGCCACACAGGAGAACCTTGAGCGTCTCGGTGACCTGGTGCGAGAAGTGAGGCGCCAGATGCGGCCACTTGAGCGACAGGCAATCGCCGCACGAAATCACACCACCATCGCTGCGGAGCGGTACGCATTGAAGCTTCACCTCGCTGGAGTTGAGGTGTCGACCCTGCGTACTCGCAGCGATGAGATTTCCAGCACGTTACGGACCGGTCAGGCGACCGAGCATGAATTGCGCCAGGCGCTCGCCGAACTCGACGCCACGGCGACCAGCACTGCAGCATCGCTGTCACAAGATCAAGCAGAGGATCTTGCACAGTCCGTCGCAGCCGTGCAGGGTCTCGTCGAGCGAGCCCGAGGACTCTCTGCGGTCCTCGAGCAGCGTGCACGAGGTGTGGCGCAGGCGCTTGACGCTTCAGCCGACGCCGATGTGGTCGCCTCGCTTGAGTTCGACAGCGCGCGGCTTTCTGCCGAGATCTCCGAGGTCGACAACGAGGTCGAGGCACTGGCTCCGGATCGCCAGCAACTTCGCGACGCTGAGGCATCGCTCGCTCGAGCCGGAGCGGAATATGACGCCACGTGGGGCGGCGGGGCCGACGACGCGGCGCTTGACGAGCTCTCTCGAGCCCAGGAGCGAGCGGAACTCCTTGAGCGAGCCACGGCGGTCCGCCAGCAGGCCGTCGCCGATATCGAGTCTCGAACAGAGCGTCTTGGAGATCGCCGTTCACAGCAAGCCGCTCTCCTGGCGACTGCCGAGGCAGGCCGCAGTGACGCTGTCGCTGCAATCGCTACCCTGACGGGCGCCCTCGAGGCAGCGCAGACTGACAGTGAGCGGGCCCTCTCGGCTCAGAGTGCAGCAGAAACCGCAGCTCAAGAGGCCGAGGGAGCATCGGCCAGAGCGACGGCCAGGGCCGAGGCCCTGTCGCGAGCCTTCGACGAACTGACCGGACGAAGTGGGCAGACCGCATTGGCCGAAATCGACGGAGTCGTCGGATCATTGGTCGACCTCCTGGTGATCGATGCCGGATGGGAGCGAGCGGTGGCTTCGGCTGCGGGGGCGGCAGTGGCGGCTGTCCTGGTTGATGGACGTCATGCGGCTCGAGAGGCGCTCGAGCGCCTGCGAAGCGAAGGCGCCAGCGGCCTCGTGTTGGCGGCGAATACTGAGACCGCGACGCCCCTCGGACCGATTCCGGCCGACGTGGAGCCCGTTCGGGCTCATGTGCGGCTTCGCGACGGTTCCCCCTCGGCCTTGAACAGCGTCCTGGATCGACTGTTCGGCCATGCAGTCAAGGTCCGATCCTTTGAATCGGCCATTGACCTTGCGTTGGATCGTCCCGACCTCGTGGTCGTCACCGAAGATGGCGACCGGTTCTCCGCCAGCGGATGGCGAGTGAGCGCTGGCGGCGCGATGGTGACTGCTTCAGCCGTCGAAGATGCGACAGCGGCCGCTCAGGCTGCCACCGCTGCTCAGTTGGCCGCAGGCGAACAGCGAGATCAGGCAAGATCGAACGCACAGGTGGCGATGGACAGCCGGGCGATAGCTCAGCGCTCGCTTGACCGGGCGGGCGCTGATGCTGAGTCTGAAACGGCGAAGATTGCGACGCTGACGGCTGCACTCGCGGGGATCGATGATGAGATTGCTGAACTGGCTGAAGCAGCGACCACAGCGCAGGGACTTCTCCAGACCGAGGCAACGGCGTTCGAGTCGTTGCGCCAAAGCCTCCCCGCACTCGAAGAGGCCGCCGCCCGTGCAGAAGAGCGCGCCTCGTGGGCCGCTGAGGCTCGAGCCACCCTTGAGGCCCATAGGGACCAGGTCCAGGCCCTCCACCAGGGGCTCGAGGTCCGGACGGCGGAACTCACGGAGCGTCGTCGGACCTTGGCTGGACGTCTCGAGCAGGTTGAGCGGCGTTTGGCGAGTCATGTTGAGGCTCGTCAGCAGGCCCAAGAGCGCCGACAGCGCCTCGAAGCTGATGCTCAGGCCATTGATCGCCTCATGATCGTTGTCACTCGTTCGCAGGAGCGTATCGAGGCGCTCCTCGAGGCTCGTCGCTCGGCGTACGCAGCCGAGGTCCAGTCAGTCCGAGCCAGTAACGAACGACTTGAGCAACTCCGTCGGGACCGTAATTCGGCAGAGGCGGCCCTCACCGCCCATTTGACGGCATCTCGAGCGCTGGACATTGAGGCCGCTGAGGTCGCCGTCAAGCTCGATGCCGTCATCGAGTTGATTCGCAGGGATCTCGATGCCGATCCTGCCGAAGCAATCGACGCAGCGGCGCCTGAACTCCCCGAGGGGGTCGGTGCTGCGGAGCGGGCAGCGAAACTCGATGCGGACCTTGAGGCGTTGGGGCCAATCAACCCGCTGGCGCTCGAGGAACTGAGCGTGCTTGAAGAGCGGCACTCAGATCTTGATACCCAGGTCGCCGACGTCAGGGATGCTCGCCGTGAACTCCACGAGGTGGTCCGGGCACTCGATGAAGAGATCATGGCTGCCTTCGCATCGGCCGCTGCCGACGTGAACGAGCACTTCTCCACGCTGGTCGCCATGCTCTTTCCCGGCGGCCAGGGTCGCCTTGTCCTCACGGATCCCGACGATCTCTTGGCGACGGGAGTCGAAGTCGAGGTTCGCCCGATGGGACGAAACGTGCGCCGGGTCTCGTTGCTCTCGGGCGGCGAAAGTTCGATGGCGGCACTCGCCTTCTTGTTCGCCGTCTTCCGCTCGCGGCCATCGCCGTTCTACCTGATGGACGAGGTTGAAGCCGCCCTTGACGACGTCAACCTCCATCGCTTCCTCGGCCTTATCCGCGAGTTCCGTGACGAAGCACAGCTTCTGATCGTGAGTCACCAAAAGCGCACCATGGAGACTGGCGATGCGCTCTATGGAGTCACGATGAAGCCAGGTGGTTCGTCGCAGGTGGTCTCGCAGCGGGTGCCCACGAAGACTGAGCCGGTCGAGGCCGCTTCGTGACACTGGCAGTGGTGCTGGCGGTCATTGGGATCGTCGTTGTCCTCAGCCTTCTCGGCGCCCTAGTCGTTCGGGCGCGACGTGGCGCAGCATCACCGCCCTCGGTCGCCACCCCCGAGCCGACTGAGAGGCCTCCAGAGCGCCCACCGCCGGCCTCTGGGGCCGCTGGCCTCGCAGGGTCAGTCATCGCTCCATCCGAGTCCGTCTCGGCACCCACGGAGCCGGCAGGCGAGACGCCGACCTACCGAGAGCGTCTCGGGCGCTCGCGAGGGATGTTCGCTGCCCTGAGAAACCTTGGGAGCCGAGGAGCTCTCGATGAGGAGACCCTCGGCGAACTCGAGGATGCACTCCTTCGATCAGACGTCGGGGTCGCGACGACCGACATGCTCGTGGGTGCGGTGCGCCAACGAGCATCGGACGGAGCGATCTCTGACGGAGACGGCCTGCTCGGAGCACTCCGTGCAGAACTCCTGCAAGTCCTCGATCAAGGTCCAGATGCCGGACCCATCGACCGTTCACTGTCGAGTGCAGTCGACGCAGAGCACGTTGCGGTCTGGCTCTTCGTGGGTGTCAACGGCGTCGGGAAGACCACGACCATCGGCAAACTGGCGGCGAGAGAGATCGAGGGCGGCCACAAGGTGGTGCTCGCGGCGGGCGACACGTTCCGGGCTGCTGCGGCTGACCAGCTCGGTCTTTGGGGCCAGCAATCCGGGGCAGAGGTGATCCGAGGGGCGGAGGGTGGTGACCCAAGTGCGGTGGTCTTCGACGCCATAGCTCGAGCAAAAGCCAAGGGTGCGAGCCTCGTCTTGGCCGACACTGCCGGACGCCTTCACACCAAGGTCAACCTCATTGAGGAACTGAAGAAGATCCGCCGCGTTGCTGATCGGGACCCCGGCGACGTGACTGAGGTTCTGCTGGTGCTTGATGCGACGACAGGCCAGAACGCCCTCGTCCAGGCCCGTCAGTTTTCGGAGGCGGTACACGCCACTGGGGTCGTGCTGACGAAGCTCGATGGCACCGCTCGCGGGGGAGTGGTGATCGCCATCCAGCGCGAGCTGGGCCTTCCGGTCAAGCTTGTGGGTCTCGGCGAGGGCATTTCGGATCTTGTGGTCTTCGACCCGGCAGAGTTCGTTGACGCACTCCTCGCCCCTGACCGGGATTGAGTGACCCTCGGGTAGCCTGAGGAGAACGATGTTTGACGCACTCTCGGACCGCCTGGATCGAATCTCAACACGCTTGCGTAGCCGTGGACGGCTGAGCGACGCCGACCTCGATGAGGCGCTGGGGGAGATCCGGACAGCCCTCCTTGAGGCCGACGTGGAACTGGGCGTTGTTCGTGGCTTCCTCGATGGGGTTCGGACCCGATTGGCGGGCGCGTCGCTCTCCAAGGCCCTCTCTCCGGGCCAGCAGGTCATCAAGGCGGTTCACGAGGAGTTGATCGAGACCCTCGGGGGCGAGGGTCTGAAGATCACCTATGCCTCGAAGCCCCCCACGGTGATCCTCCTGGCAGGACTTCAGGGTGCCGGCAAGACCACCACGGCTGCGAAGTTGGCGAAGTGGTTCAAGCAACAGGGTCGGAACCCAATGCTTGTGGCGGCAGACCTCCAGAGGCCAGCGGCGGTTGAACAACTTCGGGTACTTGGCGAGCAGGTGGGTGTCCCCGTGTTCTCCGAAGCCTCTGATCCGGTGAGCGTCGCTGCCGCTGGTCTCGCCGAGGCCGAACGGCTCGGGCGAGATGTCCTGATCGTTGACACCGCAGGTCGGCTCTCGATCGACGAGGCTCTGATGGACGAGGTTCGTCGGATCTCTGGTGCCGTCGAACCCGAGTACACCTTCCTCGTCATTGATGCCATGACCGGTCAGGATGCCGTTGCCACCGCGGCTGCCTTCCACGCCTCTCTGGGGCTCGATGGCGTCATCATGACGAAGCTTGATGGTGATGCCCGAGGCGGTGCCGCCCTGAGCGTCAAGGGAGTGGTGGGCAAGCCCATCGTCTTCGCTTCGACCGGGGAAAAAATTGACGACCTTGAGGTGTTTCATCCCGATCGCATGGCGGATCGAATCCTTGGGATGGGAGACATCCTCAGTCTCATCGAGCAGGCCGAAAAGACCATGGATGCCGCGGTGGTGGCCAAATCCGCAGGACGGCTTCTCGACGGATCGTTCACCCTCGATGACTTTCTCGAGCAACTCGGCCAGGTGCGCAAAATGGGATCGATGGGTGGCCTCCTCCGCCTCATGCCCGGCATGACCAAGGAGATGCGCCAAGCCGCCGATCAGATCGACGATCGCGAGATTGATCGAGTTGAGGCGATCGTCAAGTCGATGACGACGGCTGAGCGGACGGATCCAACGATGATCGACGGCTCACGCAGACGGCGGATCGCCGACGGGTCAGGACGCTCAATCCAGGATGTCAACCAACTCCTGAAGCAGTTTCGTGAGATGCAGAAGATGATGAAATCCATGGGTGGCGGTGGGATGCCCAAGGGCCGTGGCGGCATGGCAAAGGCATTGATGGGTCGAGGCGGCCCAGATCTGGGCCAACTTGAGGCCGCTCTTGGAGGACAGATGCCCGGTGGAGCCGGAGCGTCGGGCCTTCCGCCAGAGCTCGCGGCGATGTCGAGAGGGGTGTCTGGGGATGCTCTTGGCAGCCCCAAGGGTGGCTCGAAGAACAAGAAGAAGAAGGGCGGGAGGGTGACCCCCCGAAAAGGCCGCTAACATCATCACTTCACGGCGGCGTGCACTTCTGCACGACAAGGCCGAAGATCGATAGACCGAAGGGGAAATATCTCGTGGCAGTGAAGCTCCGCTTGGTGCGGATCGGAAAGAAGAAGCAGCCGACCTACCGGGTCGTCGCAGCCGACGCACGCTCACCTCGTAATGGACGATTCCTTGAGATCGTCGGGACCTATGCGCCTCGGGGTGCATCGAAGGCTGAGCCTGACAAGGTCGTCAAGATCGACAACGACAAGGCCGTCAAGTGGCTGAGTCAGGGCGCACAGCCGACTGAGCGTGTTGCGATCCTCCTCAAAGAGTCGGGTGCCATCGAGCAGTTCGAAGCGTCGAAGGCCAAGTGATGAGTGGCGACGCTGAGTACGTCGAAGGCGACATCAACATGATCGACAGCGATCGTGGTGGTCACGACGACGGTTTCGATGACGCTGATGGGAACGCCGTGGTTGACACAATGCCCGAGGCAGTCCTGACCTACTTGGCACGATCCCTTACCCGGGAGCCCGACGCAGTATCCATTGAGTCTGAAGAGCGCTCCGGCCAGATTCGTCTCCGCCTTCGCGTCGGTCCAGACGACATGGGGCGGGTCATCGGACGACGAGGACGCACCGCACAGGCGATCCGTGCCCTCGTTGCGGTAGCCGGTGCCCGTTCGGGTACGGCGACCAACGTCGACATCGTCGACGACTGACGAAGCGATGACCGACGACCTCCTCGAGGTGGGTCGGATCACCAAAGCCCACGGCCTCAAGGGTGAGGTCACGGTCCTGCTGTGGTCGGACGTGGAAGAACGACTTGATCCTGGATCAGTGCTTGAGACTGATGCTGGGCCACTGACCGTCTTCAGTTCCCAGCCCTACCAGGATCGTCACCTCGTCAGGTTTGAAGGCATCTCCACGCGAGAGCGAGCGGAGGCGCTGCGCGGGATGCTCTTGAGGGCCACGCCACTTGATGTCCCAGGAACTCTCTGGGTCCACGAGCTGATCGGCTGCACGGTGGAGACCATCGCAGGCGATGTGATTGGCACAGTGGCATCCGTTGAGCCAAACCCGGCGAGCGATCTCTGCGTCCTTGAGGATGGGACGCTGATCCCACTGGTCTTCGTCGTTGAGCACGAAGCGGGCCACAGGCTGGTGGTCGATATACCTGCAGGTCTCCTGGACTGATTCGGTGAGGATCGACGTCTTTACCCTCTTCCCCGAGATGATCGAGGGGTATGTGGACCAGTCAATCCTCGGCAGGGCGAGCCGCGAGCATCTCCTCGACGTGGCCGCCATTGATCTCCGAAGTGGGGCAACCGATGACCGTCGGACGGTCGACGACACGCCGTTCGGGGGAGGAGCGGGCATGGTCCTTATGGCTGAGCCCGTCATACGAGCGATCGAGGAGCGTGAGTCCTCCCACGGGAAGCCCGGTCCCCTCATTGCTCTCGTTCCTCATGGCCGCCGATTCGATCAGGCGGAAGCGGCACGACTCAGCGCACTCGATGGATTTTCGCTGCTGTGCGGCCGCTACGAGGGAATTGACCAGAGGGTGCTCGACGGCCCAGTTGACGACGTGCTCTCAATTGGGGATTTCGTTCTTGCTGGTGGCGAGCTCGCAGCCCTTGTCGTCATCGAGGCGGTCGCCCGGCTTTGCCCTGGCGTCCTCGGGAACGAGACGTCGATTACCGAGGAGAGTTTCTCGTCGGGACTCCTTGAGTACCCACAATGGACAAAGCCGGCGGCGTTCCGAGGCCACGAGGTTCCCGCCATCCTTCGGAGCGGGGACCATGGCCGGATCGCTCATTGGCGCCATGTTGAGTCACTTCGCAGGACCATCGAGTTGAGACCTGACTTGATCCAGGCCCGAGGTGGCCTCACGGAACAAGAGCAGCGCGACCTAGAGGAGCACCTTCGGATGGAGTCGACCGGTGAGACCGGCTAGGGTGGTGGTTCCGCCAATTCGCCAAGGCCCAAGGACGCTGCCATGCACCCCACTGAACTGATCGACCGCGACTCAATGAGAGACGACATCCCTGATTTTCGTCCGGGAGACACCCTTGAGGTCCACGTCCGAGTGGTCGAGGGTACCCGTGAGCGAGTTCAGCTCTTCAAGGGAGTGGTTATCCGGCGTCAGGGAGCAGGCCTCCACGAGACGTTTACCGTTCGCAAGATGAGCTTCGGGGTCGGCGTCGAGCGGACCTTCCCGGTTCACGCACCGACCATCGCCAAGATCGACGTTGACTCCTATGGTGACGTCCGTCGCGCCAAGCTCTACTACCTGCGCGACCTTCACGGCAAGGCTGCCAAGATCAAGGAGCGCCGCGTCGTTCGCGGCTGAGCCGACCCTGGTGACGACCCGGTGAGTTCGCTCACCATCGGACCGTGAGCGAAGAGGACCTCGAGCGATACGAGGCCTCGATCGAGCTCCAACTGGTTCAGGAGTACAAAGCCGTCCTCGGCCTGTTCACCCACATCGTCGAGACCGAACGCCGCTTCTATCTGGCCAACGCTGTCGAAGTCACCGTTCATGCGGAGACATCACCGACGATGGTGGAGCTGCGATTGACTGACGCCTGGGTGTGGGACATGTACCGGCCGGCGCGATTCGTCCCGTCGGTGCGAGTCCTCACGTTCCGAGACGTCAACATCGAGAGGCTGCCTGAGCAGGACCTCTGATTCATCAGTGGGCCGGCCGAACGTGGATCCACAGAGGCCTTAGAGTGAGCGGGCGTCGACGGTGATTGGGAGAGGAGGGGACCCGGCATGGAAACATTGCTCGTAGAGCGTGAAGCGGGCATCGTGACGGTCACGATGAATCGCCCACATAAGAAGAACGCTGCCAATGGGCTGATGTTCGAAGAGCTTCTCGAGATCTTTCGTGAGGTCGAACGGAACCCCGACGATCGGTGCATGGTGCTTACCGGAGCGGGCGGCGATTTCTGTACCGGAGCCGATCTCTCTGATGCCAGTGGTCCAGCAATGGATCTGAGTCAGCCTGGCATCGTTCGAATGCGTCGCCTTGGTGAGGTGGCGATGGCCCTTCACCAGATCACGAAACCGACAATCGCCCGAGTCGATGGTCTCGCCGTCGGCGCCGGACTCTCGATGGCGATTGGGTGCGACCTGATCATTGCCTCGGATCGAGCCCGCTTCTCGATGATTTTTGCCCGTCGGGGCCTCTCTCCCGACATGGGGGCATCGTGGTTGCTTCCCCGGCAGGTTGGCATGGCCATCGCCAAGGAGTTGATACTCCTTGGCGACATCATCGACGCACCGACCGCTCTTTCGAAGGGACTTGTGAATCGCGTTGTTCCGCTCGACGAGCTCGATGGCGTCATCGCCGAGGTCGCTGCTCGGCTGGGTTCAGGACCCACGATTGCTCTCAGTTTGGCCAAGACACTCTTGAATAACGCGTTCGCGACCTCGATGTCTCAGGCCCTCGAGGACGAGGGCCGGGCGCAGTCCATCAACTTTGAGTCCGAGGACACAGCGGAGGCTATTGGGGCATTTCTCTCGAAGAGGTCCCCGAACTTTAAGGGACGCTGATGAGTGACTCGGGTCTGTCGCCGGTTGTCTGGCTTGCGCCCGGGACGCTGATTCTTACGAGCGGGTCACCTTGGCGTGAGGACCTTGGACGTTGGTGCGAGTCGCTGAGCGCCCGAGGCGTCTCGGGAGTTTTTCTCGATGGCCTTGTGCTTGGTGGGACCGTCCTGGACCCCTTCACGGTGGCTGGAGGACTGTCCGCGTCGGTGCGCTCGATCAAGATCGGCGTGTCAGTCCATTTAGGGAAGGGCCGAGCCGCCTCCGTGGCCATTCGAGAGGCCACCTGTGTTGACCTCATCGCGAATGCGGGTTCTGGCGTGTTGCTCTGCTCGTCATCCCAAGTCCACCTCGACGAAGGGAGTCGCGTGGCCGCTGCGTTGCTGGTCGATGGTCTCGCAACGGTCGAGGGGTCGTCTGAGCATGTGGCTGAAGCCCCCAATCGACCCGGGCCATTGCATGGCGGGGATTTCGAGATCATTGCCATGCTCGAGACCCTTTCGGCCCCTCTCGTGTCGAGGATTAGTGGATCTGACGCGGCGATTGAGGTGAAGGAAGCCACCGATGCGATCGTCCTGGGAACCTCTTCGTTCGATAACCAGACCGAGACTGACGTACTCCTGATCCGTTCAGACCCCACGCCGCTCGAACTACCTCGCCTGACGAGTGACGGCTTTCGGTGACAAGCGATCTCATCGAGCGATCCGCCACCCCGGCAGCTTCACGCTCATCGAGGTTGGCGGGTCTCGACGGACTTCGGGCACTTGCTGTCGCGGGTGTGGTGCTGTATCACCTCGGTGCCCCTTGGCTCAGGGGTGGGTTCCTCGGTGTCGACCTGTTCTTTGTGGTTTCGGGCTTTTTGATCACCACGCTGCTCATCGAGGAACGTGGGTCATCAGGCAGGATCGGTCTGAAGGGGTTTTGGCTCCGGCGTTCACGGCGGCTCATCCCCGCACTCGTGCTCCTGATCGCGGCGGTGATGCTCTACATCATCATCGCTGGGCGAGCCGGGAGTCTCACGGTTGGTGCTCTTGATCTTGGGCATGTCCGCGGTGACGGGATTGCCACCTTGGCCTACGTGGCGAACTGGAACCTGATCCTTACGTCCCAGAGTTACTTCACTCAGTTCTCAACCCCGTCGCCCCTGCTCCACACATGGAGCCTGGCGATCGAAGAGCAGTTCTACATCCTGTGGCCTTTGGTGGTCATTGTCATGCTCAAGGCGCGCTCGGTGTTCTGGCGTCGGATTGGTGTCATCGTCACTGTCATCGGAGCCGCCGCCTCGGCCATCGCCATGGCAGTGATGTTTCACCCTGGTCAGGATCCGTCGAGGGTCTACTACGGGACTGACACCCGGGCATTCGACCTTTTGATCGGAGCCGGTCTCGCCTTTTTCGCGTTGAATCGCACACCGACCCGGGTTGTGGCTCGACGTCTGCGTGCGGCGGGTCCAGCGGCGGCGCTCGTCCTCGCTGTGCTCTGGGTGCTCGCAGGCGATTCACAGGGAAATCCTCGAGATTGGATGTATCGCGGGGGATTTGTCACCTGTGCGTTACTCGCTGGGGTCGTCATTGCCTCGAGCGTGTTTGCTCCAGGTGGGATCCTGACCAGATTCCTGTCACTCAAGCCCTTGGTTGTGCTCGGTACCGTCAGTTACGGCGTCTACTTATGGCACTGGCCGATCATCGTGTTCATCGACCCTCAACAGACCCATCTCAGCGGGCTTGTCCTTACTGGGGTCCGGATCGCTCTGATCGCCGTCTTCACTGCCCTCAGCTACGTCCTGATTGAGCAACCAATCCGCTATCGCCGCTGGCCAGTCTGGGTGCGGGCGATTGTGTATCCGATTTCGATCGCCCTGGTGGTCGTCCTGATCATCGAGGGGACGACGCCGTCAGTGGTATCGCCACCTGCGAGTACCTCGAAGCACTTCGACGCGTCCGGCACGCTCGCCGGCGTAGGGGGCCTTGGGGGCCAAAAGGTGATCGCATTGTCACCGGGCCAACCCAGCGCAGCAGATCCCTTGCGGGTTGGGTTCTTCGGAGACTCCATGGTCTTCGTGGCGCACGCTGGATTGCAAGCGGCGCTCGAATCCACGGGCGTGATTACGACACAGAACTTCAGCTTCCCCGGATGGGGGACCTCGACGATTCCGCTCTGGAGGCAGCAATTGACCCAGACGATTCGGGAGCATCACACCCAAATCATCATTGGTACCTGGCGCTGGGATGACGACGTCGCTCTGGCTCACCCAAAGCAGTATGCCGCGACACTCCGCGAAGTCGTCTCCGTGGCGAGGGCCGCAGGTGCCGAGGGAGTTATCCTGCTCAGCTACCCCAAGACTGGTCGGCCGGGGGGTGGCAAGACCAAGGCAGCGCTCGCCCACAACGCGAGGGCGGAGGCGGCGTGGCAGCGAGCAGCGACTCAGCTTCCTTCCCAGGTGCCAGGTCACGCGATGTTCATGCCGATCGCCCCGTCGGTGGAGTTCCGAGGCGAGTTTTCGACGTGGTTGGCTCCAGTTGGAGATCCAAGGGCTCCTGCGATGCGGTGGGAGAGAGTTCGGCGCCTCGACGGTGTACACCTTTGTATCCCGGGTATCGACCGATTCGCCACGGCCTTGACTCGCGACCTAACACTGGCGTTCAAGACACCCCCTGCGGCGAAGGGCTGGACCGCCGGTGACTGGACTCAGGATCTCGTCCTGACGGCTGACGCCAACAAGTGTCCCGCAGATCATCCAGTTCGAATACCGTCTCGAGTCACCCGCTGAACCTACGCTTCAAGCCGAGGAGACGGACCGGTAGTGACGATCATGATCATGAAGGGATGCTCGTGGAGAACGATGAAGTTCAGAGCACATCGGGTATCTCAATGACGCCTCCCCTCGCTCTCGAGCCGGAACTGGCAGTGAGGGGTAAGAAAATCCCAGGACTCGAGGGGCTTCGAGGCGTGGCAATCGTTATGGTGATCTTGTACCACCTCGGTGTCTCGCGCTTTGGTGGTGGCTATCTCGGCGTGGACCTGTTCTTTGTTCTTTCTGGTTTTCTCACCACCAGCCTCTTGACCGAGGAGCAGGCCGCTACGGAGCGGATCGCTCTCGTGTCCTTTTGGGTCCGTCG
>JBAXAR010000001.1:0-84431 GCA_037142475.1 Actinomycetes bacterium | reverse complement strand
AGGCGATGGGACTCGAACCCACGACTTCCTGCTTGCAAAGCAGGTGCTCTAGCCAACTGAGCTACGCCCCCTGGATGAGAGAGCCCTTCGTAGGACGCTCTGTGACTTCGGGCCAGGACCCTCAGTGATACTAGGTCACCATCGCCGAGGCATTCCTCGAGATGGCCCCATGTGGCTACCTAGGCTTGACAGCTGCTTCGCGCGTCTTCCCAAAGAAAGGTCAATCTCGGGTGTGTGCCAAGGCTGAAGGTGCGCCCCGTCCATTGGTCGGTCATCATTGACAGCGTGGGAGAGGGGGTCCGGTGGCGTACTCGCCAAGAACAGCGAACGTTGCGGGCATGAGACCGAGTGGTGCATGCTGCCGTTTGCGCCGTTCACCTGCAGCGCACAATGTGCTGTCCTCGAAGAAGGGCAAGCGCACCTCGCCCACCGTGGACCAGGTTTCTTGATGTCGCCCACAGTTTCGCTGGGATCATAGGGATCGACGGTGGAGATCTCATGGTTTGCCGCGCTCTGTGATGACGACACGGCACTGCTTGGCGTCCCTGATCTCGAGGGAGTCTCAAGTTGGGAACATTGCCTCGCCATTGTCCTGGAGGCTGAGCGCCAAGGTTTCGATTCGATTTTGCTCCCCTCTGGATACGAGCTTGGGATTGACAGCGTGGCGTTCGCCGCCGCCGCCGCTTCGGCGACCACGAAGATTCGACTGCTCCTCGCTGTGCGGATTGGTGAGATGTGGCCACCGCAGCTGGCTCGGCAGTTGGCCACGATCGATCAGATTGCCGCTGGTCGCCTCGACGTCAACATCATCTCGTCGCCGTTGCCAGGAGAGTTGCTTGAATCGGCCGCTCGCTATGCCCGCACTGAAGAGGCAATGGCGATTCTTGCTGCTCTGCTGAGCGGTGATCCGGTCAACCACCATGGCGTCACCTACGACCTTGAGGTCGAGCCCCCGAGAATCGCTCGTGATCGAGCACGTCGTCCTCCTTTCTATTTCGGAGGGCTCTCCGAAGAGGCGCTCGGCGTGGCGGCTCGAGCCAGCGACGTGTACCTCATGTGGCCTGACACACTCGATCGAGTCAAGGCACTTGTCGCTGACATGAAGGGTCGAGCGAGGGCGGTGGGACGCACGATCCACGTTGGATATCGAGTGCATGTCATTGTCCGTGAAACCGAACACGAGGCGCGTGCCGCTGCGACGCATCTCCTCAGCGCGCTGGAACCCGACGTCGGAGAGCAGCTCCGAGCGCTCTCTCTTGATGCTGCCTCAACGGGAGTGGCTCGCCAGAGCGGACTTCGAGACCTCGCCGACGACGAGGGCTATGTCGACGGGAATCTCTTCACGGGGATTGGCCGGGCACGATCAGGTTGCGGTGCTGCAATTGTGGGTAATCCTGAGCAGGTCGTCGCCTATCTGAGGGAACTCGAACGCCGCGGGATCGACGCAGTGATCCTCTCCGGCTATCCCCACATCGACGAGGCCAAGCAGTTCGGTGAGTTGGTATTGGCTCAACTCGACCATGCCCCAATTTCACCGACCCCCTAGAGGACCTCGACGAGCTCGACGACCCTGTGCTCGGTAAGCGATCGCTGTGCCGCCACGCCGACAGCCACCGATCGGAGCCCGTCGGCCACACCCACCAAGGGCTCTGATCGCGTCCTGACTGCCTCGAGGAAATCGAGGTGTTCGAGATAGCTTGAGCCGTGGTGGAGGCCCTCGTGGGCCACGCGATCGTCGGTGATGATTGATGAGGTGACACCGTCGTGCCAGCCAGTGCGGGAACCGAGACGAACCTCGCCGCTCGGGAGGAACGCCTCGATCTTTCCGAGGTCACCGACCACGCTGAGCTCCTCTTGGTTCCGTGAGCCCTCAGCGAACATGCACAGATCGAGGGAGCCTCGGACGCCGTTGGCGTAGTCGATGATCACGAGCGCGTTATCGAGGATGTCCGGGGTACGACCGTCGTAGCGTTCGTTGAGATGGTTGACGTCCTGAGCCCCTGAGGCCATGACTCGGAGTGGCTCCGCTCCAGCAATGAGACCGAGGAGGTCGAAGAAGTGGCAGCACTTCTCCACCAGGGTCCCACCAGTGTTCTCATTGAATCGGTTCCAATCACCAACCTTGGTGAGGAAGGGGAAGCGATGTTCGCGCATCGCCACCATGCGAACCCTTCCGATGGAGCCGTCGGCCGCCAACCTGATGCCATGAGCGATGGGGGGCATGTAGCGATACTCGAGGCCAACCCAGACCATTGAAGAGGATGCGTCGGAGGCTTCGACGATCCGGTGACAATCCTCGATGGTGGTGCACATCGGTTTCTCCACGAGACAATCGACCTGAGCCTCGATCACGTCGAGCAGGACCTCGGCATGGGTCATGTTGGGTGACGCCACGACGACGGCGTCGCAGTCCCCGGCGTCGAGCAGTGTTCGATGGTCGGCGTAGTAAGCGACAGAGTCGTCGCTGCCCAGGGTCGCTCGAGCCCAGTCCAGCGATCCGGGTTCGGGATCGGCGACTGCCACCACCCGGGCTCCATCGATGGCTTGGAGGTTCCTGATGTGTTCGAGACCCATCATCCCCGAACCGATGATCCCGATCTTCAGTTCCTCGACGCCCATGACCGGGAGGCTAACGGTTCGGCCAGGATCTTCTTGGCTTGCTACCCTCAATGATCCGAGAACGATAGGGCGACGAGGGAGAGCGATATGGAAATCGAATCATCACTTCTTGAGGGGAAAGTGGCCATCGTTTCGGGGATCGGTCCTGGACTTGGACGTCGCGCAGCAGTGCGCCTCGCCGCCAATGGTGCCGATCTGGCGATCGGCGCGCGCCGCCAGTCGAGCCTCGACGACGTCGCTCATGAGATTGAAGCCCTCGGCCGAAAGGTCATCACGCTTCCGACCGACATCACCAGCGTGGATCAGTGTGAGGCACTGTGTGCCGCTGCCGCCAAGGAGTTCGGCCGGGTTGATGTCCTTGTGAACAACGCCTTCCGCTTCGACGCCTTCCAGACCTTCGAAGACGTCGACCTTGAGCAGTGGGAGAAGATCGTCGGCACCAATGTCTTTGGTTCTCTGCGAATGACCAAGGCCGTCCTGCCCCACCTGAGTGCAGTGGGTGGTGGGTCGGTGATCATGGTGGCGTCGATGGTGGCACGTCAGCCACAGCCGCTTCAGGGCGGCTATGCCACCTCCAAGGGCGGCCTCCTGACTGCGACTCGGGTGCTCGCCTACGAGCTTGGAGCCAAGAACATCCGGGTGAACGCTGTGGTTCCGGGCTGGATGAAGGGTCCCAGCGTCGATATCTACCTCTCGATGACTGCCCAGCAGCGCGGGATTACTGAAGCCGAGGTTGAGGCCGAGATCACCGCGCCAATTCCGCTGGGCCGCATTCCTGCCGATCAGGAAGTCGCCGGTGCCGTGGTGTTCCTCGCTTCAGATCTGGCCACCGCTATCACTGGTCAGGCGATCGACGTCAACGGTGGCGAGCACTTCAACTAGGGAGCACATCCCAGCAGGTCTCAGCGCGCCGCGAGATCCTTGGGCGTCCAGAACCCCTCAAGGGGTGTCATGGCACTTTCGGAGCCATAGTGGCGAAGCCGGATGAGATCGTCATCGTCGAAGACGTCGATGACGTCGAAGAAGGCATCGGGTCCCGCAGCCCGGAGGAGGTTCTCCGCTTCGCTGCGGTGGCCGGGTCGCTCGCAGGTCACGACCAGCAGTCGCGCTTGGGGACCAAGGCGGCCCCGCAGGACGTTGAGGCGGCCGAGGGTCTTGAGAACGACATCTGCCCTGGTGAGGCCACCTCGATGGCTGGTGAAGGATCCGGCGACCTCGATCTGCCAGGGCGTCCTTGTTGCGTCCTCGACCGTGGCCGCAATGCTTAGACCGCTCTTGGGGATCCGCACATCGGTTGCGGTCGTCGTGAAGCCGGCAGCGCTCAGCGCTTCGAGGCAGACAGCGACCGCCGAGCGACCTTCGGCACTGGCCACGTGACGCTGCTGTGTCGTTCGATCGCCCGACGCGACGGCGATCGGTGCCCCCTCGGCCTCGACGCGGGCTCTGGCCAGATCCACGAATGCCACATCGAGGTCGTAGCCGATGAAGCGTCGGCCGAGCTTCGATGCCGCCACAAGGGTCGACCCAGAGCCCATGAACGGGTCCAAGACGAGGTCGTCAGCAAAGCTGTAGAGCCGGATCAGTTGTTCGGGTAACTCGACAGGGAAGGGAGCGGGATGGCCCACCCTTCGGGCGCTCTCAGGAGGAATGGACCAGACATCCAGGGTCAGCTCGAGGAAGTCGTCGGTGCTGAGGGTGGATTCCGAGGGCAGGCCGAGAGAGGATCGCTCCTTGACTGGTCGGGCACGGTCGAATCGTCCCTTACTGGCGATAATGACGCGCTCGGTCAGGTCGCGCAGGACAGGGTTCGATGCCGAGCGATAGGAGCCCCAGGCGCACGAACCACTCGCCCCCTCACCCTTCTGCCAGATGACCTCACCGCGAAGGAGGAGGCCGAGATCATGTTCGAGAATCCTGATGACATCGGAGGAAAGGCTCCGATAGGGCTTGCGACCGAGGTTGGCGACGTTGACAGCGATCCGGCCGCCTGGCTCGAGCTTGGTCACGCACTCGGCAAAGACCTCGGTGAGCATCTCGAGATACTCGAGGTAGGACGAGGGGACCCCATCGCGTTCGAGTTCCTCTTCGTAGGTTTTCCCGGCGAAGTAGGGCGGTGAGGTGATCACGAGGCCGACGGAGCCGTCAGGAACAGCATCCATGGAACGAGCATCGCCATGCTGGAAAGGCTCAGGGACAGGCATCGGAGCGAGCAGGTCACGGTCGCTCGAGAGTTCAGGGGTTCGGAAGCGGTCGTAGAAGCCAGAGGCGTCGTGGCTCTCTCGACCGGACACCCCGAAGCTGGATGTCGACGTTCTGCGTCGATCCTTCACGCCACTCCTCTGCCGGGTCCGCTCTCGCCCCGAACACTAGCGAACGTCACGCGATCACTCTCAGGTGCGAGTCAACGGGTGCTCCGTTTCCCCTCGTGGCTTCAGGTGCTCATCGTCGAGCCGGGAGTTGCGAAGGAACCTGGGTCGGCATCGAATCGTTCGGCGCATCGCACAGAGCAGAACCAGACCTCAGCTCCTTGGTGCACTCGGCGGGCGGCGGCGGTGGCCGGATCCACGGTCATCGCGCACACTGGGTCGATGGCCTCGGTTATCGCCGCTGATCGCTGGACGGGCTTCCTGCCGAGCCCGATGGCGACGGCAAGAGGTTCCATGGCCTCATGAACCGCACCGTCGGCGGTAAAGCGATCAGGATCTGCCTCGAAGCGCTCTCTGCAGCGGTCGGCACAGAAGGAGTACCTGGTGCGCCCGACGAGAGCAGTGGCCGGGGCATCGCTGGTCCTCACCTGCATGCCGCACACGGGATCGATGGCGTAACCCTGGCCTCCACCGGATCGCGCCCTATTCCGAGCGAGCCACCACACGGCGGCGCCGACGATGATGAAGACAAGGTTCAGGTACGCGGTGTAGTTCCACTCGAAATGGGCGGGGGCGATCTCGACTGGTCTCGATGTTGGGATGAGGCTGGCGGCACCGAAGAGGAGCTCGACAACCAATCCCGCAATCGCCATGAGGACATAGAAGAGAGCGACTAAGCGGATGGTCAGACGCCAGCCGTAGAACTTGGCGTAGATGAGAATCAATGGCATGGCAATCAGGTCGGCGAACACGAAGGCGATCACGCCGCCGAAGGAGATTCCCCCTGACCACAGCGCTGCAGCCAGCGGAACGTTTCCGATCGAGCAGACCCAACTGATCACGGCGATGAGTGGGCCGACGAGAGCGTTCTCGAGGCTCGTCCAGAAGCCGTGGCCATGGAGGAACAGAGCGTTCCACCACCCATTCGGGACCAAGACGGCGAGAAACCCAGCAACGAGATAGCCGATCACCAGTTCTTTGCGAAGCATGGTGACATCGGCGACGGCGTAACTCGATGCGTCAGCCCACGCCGCCGGTGTCGTGATCTTGGAACGGAGTGAGTCCTGGACCCCTTCGCCGCCGTCGACTGGTGCGCCATCTGATGGCGAAGCTGGCCCTGGAACGTTTGGCGCCCCATCGTCGTCGGCCGATGCGGTTAGTCGCTTTCTCGCTGCCTCGATGATCGGAGCGGTCAGCACCAGACCCCCAACGGATGCGAGCAGGGCGATCATGATGGGGCCACCCACAAACTCTGCAGCGGCGAACTGCCATCCGAGCAGCACGAGCAGCACGAGACCGAGTTCGACCACCAGATTGGTCGAGGCAATCATGAACGCCATAGCAGTGATGAAGTCAGCGCCCTTGGCGAAGATGGACTTTGACATCGCCGAGGCTGCGTACGAGCAACTCGACGAGACCATGCCGTAGATCGATGCTTTGGCAACAGTCAACGGTCGATGGTTTCCCATTTGGGCCTGCATCTTTTCCTTGGAGACGAACGCCTGGACAACGCCGGAGAGCGTGAAACCGAGGACGAGTGCCCAGAGTGTCTCCCACAGCATGAAGAAGGCTTCGCGAAGGCTGTGTCCGAGATCGAGAAGGAAACCAGCCACTGCAAGCGACGTCATCAGGGAAATCCAGCCCTCAAGGCCGCCCGGACCGATTGGGTCGCGAGATGGTGAGCCAGGTCATGCTTCGGACCCTACCGGCCCATCGCGTTCAGCGGTGATGCTTCCCCTCGATACCATCACGATCGCACAACGGTTCCATGAAATGCGGGAACTCCTCGGCCGTCTCGTCACTTCCGGGGACGTGGTGATTGATCCACTCGTCGCTTTCCGGCCACACGTTCGAACGGCACCACTCCGAGGCTTCGATGGCGAAACCGTGCCATCATGCATCGAGGCGAGTACCGATCCGAGGAAGGTCGTTATGGAACCCAGTCCGCTCATTGATCCGCTCCGGGGTCGACTCACTGAGAGTCGCGTCGGACATGGAGCCGCCGACAGTGGTCTCGAAGAATGGGGAGGGACCCCCATGCCGCCTGTGGCCGGGACGGCATGGTTGGATCAGTTCTCGTATCACCCTGCACGCTTGTCGAATGGTCTCGCCACCGACAGAGAATGGTCCGCCTTCAGCTTCACCTCGTGCCAAATCCGGGGTTCGTGTGATCTCGAGGCCGTGCGCAGCGCCCTTGCGAGCGAAGGCGTGTACCCAGTCGGAGCACAGCTGCGTGACGGGGAGCCCCTGAAGGCCATGGCCACGCTTGTGTTCAACGTTGTTCACGACAGCGTGTGCGGCGCCTACAACGAGGTGGTCCTCAGTTTTGATGTGAATCATTCAAATCCCGAGAGCGTGGCGTTTCGATCCAAGAAGCCCACGACCGACACGTGGGCACTGCAGTATGGGAATTTCGGCCCTTCGGTCTGTGACGCACAGTTCTTTCACTCCCTTTGGATAGACAGTCCATTGTCAATCACCTGGGGCCGCGAGATGCAGGCTTCTCCAAAGCACCCAAAGCCAGTCTCGAGCACGCTCAGCGACTCCGCTGATGCATTTGCGTTCGACCTGTCGTGGGACGGACGCAACGTGATGCGGGGACGCACGGCGAAGCCACGCGGCCCCATTCCCTTCGTCCGCCAGGCACTGGGACTCGTGGGCGCGCACGGATTAGGGAGCGTGGCCCGCTTCCTCGCGGCACCGTCGTTCGATACCCCTATGACCATGCCGACCAAGATCGCTTCCGAGCATGGTGTGACTCGGGACTATGTCGTTCACGCCTGGAAAGGGCGGAGTGTCGGTGCCGTGAAGGTCTGGCCATGGGCCGTTGGTGATTCCCTTGAGTTTGGTGACGTGAGTGAACCAACAGGCTGCGAAGAGCACAACGGGCAGGTTCTCCTGCGGGAGGCAGGTTTTCAACCGCTCTCGGTGGTGTTTCTTCCGCGTGGCTCAGCAGTCGTTGAATCTGCCGATCAACACGACCGGTAGCGGCTTCGATTCACGCTCGGTTGCCACCGAGGCCAGGCACATCGCGCACGATGGTTGCTTCCCCCTGACGTCCATGAGAGCCACCATCGCTCGCCTCTGGGATTTCGTTGGTCGGGCTGCCCGGATTTGAACCGGGGACCTCTGCGTCCCGAACGCAGCGCGCTACCAAACTGCGCCACAGCCCGAAGGTCCTTCCTTAAAAAGAGGAACCGTCGAGGTGAACCCTACCAAAGCACCACCGCGTTCCCGCTCGGAGGAATTCAGGAGCTGCTGGTGGTCTCTCGATTGTCGTCGGGCCGACGGACAAGTACCTCTGCGATTCGGCGCTTCTCCATGTCGTGGACCCTGAAGGTCCACCCCTCGAATTCGAGAGTCTCTCCTTCATCAGGGATCTCGCCGAGTTGATCGAGGAGCCATCCGGCCAGGGTCACGTACTCCCCTTCGGGCAGCGCCAAGCCGATCGCCTCCGCCAGATCGTCAAGGGTGATCTGACCATCGATCAGCCACCGGTTGGCATCGACCCGGACGACTTCGGGCTCGTCGCGGGTTGCCAGTTCGTCGGTGAGGTCACCGACGAGGGGTTGCAGGAGATCCTTCAGCGACAAGATGCCTGCCACGCCGCCGTACTCGTCCACGACGAGGGCCACGCTGCGTTGCTCGGCGCGCATTTCCGAGAGGGCTTCGAGGACGTCCATCGATTCTGGGAGCATCAAGGGTTGCCGGACTCGCCGAGAGATGTCGACGGCGCTGAGCTGACCTCCTTCGTCGAGCATGCCCCCGCGTCCAGCACGAAAGAGGTCCTTGACAAAGAGGAGGCCGACAACGTCATCGAGATCATCGAGGACCACTGGATAGCAACTGTGACCGGACTCTCGAACGGCGCGGGCAACATCGCCAGCATTCACCGGGGTGGTCAGGGTCTCGACGTCGATTCTCGGAGTCATGACCTCGCGGATCGAGATGTCCGAGAGAGCGACGAGGTTCTCGGCGATCTCTCGGTGCTGCCCGGATTCGACGTTGGTTTCCGCCTTGATGGCCCGACCGCGGCGAGGTCGCCGACGCCGTCGTTCCTCTGGTGGGGGGTGCTTGTCGGCCACGGGCCGTTCTCAGCCGCCCTTTTCGCCGACGAGCACCGTGGCGGGTTGGAAGGAGAGATCTTCGTAGCGGTCTCCGACGAGCAGCGCACGCACTGCCCGACGGATCTTGATGGCATCGAGGGGCTTGACCAGCCATCCGTCAGCACCAGATCGCTTCGCCTGAAACACGTCAGGGCGACGGTCCAGCAGCATGAGAAAGGGAATTGAGTCGAGTGCGTCATACGACGCTTGGAGGCGGAGTTCAAGGCAGACGGCGATGGCACCCATCGCTCCCATCTGGAGATCGCAGATAACGAGGTCAGGGTCCTCCTCGTGGGCCAGGGTGATCACGTCAGGACCCGAGATTGCCTCAAGGATCGTGATGTCCGGGTTGTCGAGGACGCTGATCACCTCTCGGCGAACGGACGCGTTGTCACTGGCCACGACGATGACGCTCATGGCTGAGAACCTACCAGCGAGCCAGCCTGACGGTGGCCGATCGTCATCGGGATTACCGGGCGAGCTGCTCGCCGAGAGTCACGAGGCCGGCGAGATCGTGGATGGCATTTGCGGTGAGGGGGACCGCCGCCACCGGAGCGGGGCTCACTGCCTCGGTCAGGTCTCTCAGCGCCTCGTGCTCGGCGGCGGCCTCGGCATTGAGGCGGACGAGATTGGCCACCAGTGCGCCGAGCGAGCCCTCGGCGTCAGCCAGGCCCTCTGGGAGGCTCTCCGGTCCGAATCGTGGATGGACGCGATTGACGATGACGCCAGCAGGGGAAAGGCCGACATCGACGAGCCGATCGGCGAAGAAGCGGGCCTCAGTGATGGCGTCCGGCCGGGGCGATGTCACGAGCACGAATGCCGTCGTTGCAGCACGGAGGCGATCATGGACCGCCCCCGCTCGCACGGCGAATCCCTCTTCCATGCCTGCAAAGGCCTGGAAGAAGGTCACTGCATCGCTCACCAGCTCAGCTCCTGCAACCGATCCGATCGTGGACAGCAGGGTGCGGGTGGCGAAGGAGACGGCGCGGAGATACGCGCGGGTGGGGACCAAGAGGGCCCGGAAAATACGGTTCTCGAGAAATGAGGTCAGGCGCCGCGGGGCATCGAGAAGATCGAGAGCATTACGCGTGGGCGGCGTATCGACCACGACGAGGTCGTAGTCGCCCGAGCAGGTCAGCTCGTAGAGCTTCTCCATGGCCATGTACTCCTGGGTGCCACTGAGCGCGGTCGCCAGCGACCGATAGAGCCGGTTTGCCCGAATGGCATCCGCCTGCTCCTCGGATTCGGCGTAGCGACCGATTAAGTCATCGAAGGTCCGTGCAGTGTCGAGCATGAGCGCGTCGAGAGATCCACCCTCGATGCCCGGGACTCTCGTGATGTCGCTGCCCACGTTGGCGACTCCGAGCGCATCGGCGAGCCGCCGGGCGGGGTCGACGGTCAGCACGCACACGCGGCGTCCCAATCGCGCTTGGGCGACAGCGAGGGCGGCGGACATCGTCGTCTTGCCGACGCCGCCGGGGCCGCAGCAGACGACGACTTCGGCATCGCTGAGCGATTGGAGCAGGCTGGTCACGCTGAGCGCTCTGCAATCCGGGAGAGGCCGAGTGTGAGCGCAGCCGCCAAGACGGCAAGCTCGGCGGGCCTGATCGACGGGGTGCCGAGTCGGGGAAGCTCGACAACAGGGAGAGGTAACTCCCTTCTGAGGCGCTCGAGTTGCTCCGACGCACCACGTTCCCTTTGTCGTTGGAACACAGCGGCGGAATCGAGGGCATCGGCAAGGTCCTCGCTGAGGTCGATGCCGTCTTCGGCAGCTGCAGCACGGGCTTGGCTGTCGAGGAGCGGACTCTCGGTCTCGACCAGGTTGCACAGGACAGGCCCCAATGCCACGCCGGCACGGTCCTCGACTCGAAAGGCGGCTTCGACTGACTCGGTAATAGGAAGCTCCTCGGGGATCGTCACGAGCAGGACCTCGCATCGAGCAGGGTCGCTCAGCATGGCGACGACCTGCTCGGCCTGTTCGCGCACGGGGCCACTGCGCGCCACGTCGGCAACGCCGGCGGGCGACGTTAAAAGGCTGATGGCATGACCAGTGGCGGGCGCGTCGACCAGGACGACGTCGACGTCGCTCTCGTTGGCGATTTGTTTAATCTTGCCGAGGACCAGCACATCTCTGATTCCGGGAATCGCCCCGGCCACCACATCGAGGACACCGGTGGTGAGGAGCCGCTTCGACAACCGAGCCAGGCTCCGGTCCGCCAGGTACTCAAGGAGGGCCTCATCGGGGGTCACTCGGCGAGCTGACACTGTTCCGCCTGGAGAACCCGTGAACAGGAGTTGACCTTCGTAGTCGAGGTCCCCAGGGAGGCCAAAAGCTCGGGGCACCTCCGGGCGTCCTTCGAGTTCGACGATGAGGACCCGCTGGCCGGCCTCAGCGAGTGCTCTCGCCAGCGCGCAGGTCACGGTTGTCTTTCCGACACCGCCCTTGCCGATCAGGATCTTCACCTTGGCTCCCTTGGCGAACGAGGTGAGTTCCATGATCGACCTGAGGCTACCGGTCTGAGGCTTATCTGCGCCGGTTCTGACAGAGAAGTCCAGTTCAGAGGCCTTGTCTGTGTCCCAATGGCCCGATAGCGTGAAGCGTTGACAACACTGTCAAGTCACTGGGGGGTGGCGAATGATCGAATTCGCTGATGATTGGCAGCGCCTTGCGGCCTGCAGGGGACCGAGAGCCGAGCTCTTCTTCCCTCCGAGCGCACCAGAGCGCAAGGATGACAAGATCGCACGTGAGGCGGGGGCCAAGGCGATCTGCAAGGACTGTCGGGTTCGGCGCGAGTGTTTGGACTACGCCATGGATATCCGGGAACCGCATGGAATCTGGGGTGGGCTCAACGAAGCAGAGCGCCGAGTGATCGTTGAGAGCCCGATGGCAGTGTCCAGCGCTCGACGTTAGGACTCGCTGTTACCCGACAGCATGTTCGGGACAGTGGTCACCGTGAGGACAAAGAGCAGGAATGTCACGATGTGGACACCTGTGCACCACTCACAGAACCCGTCGATGATGAGCAATTCGGCGGTGATGAGCCACAGCACGAATGCCATGCCCATGCAGGCCACCACGAGGCGCGCCATGTGGAGACGACGATCATTCGATCGCCACGCCCACGGCGAAGCAAGCGGCACGACGACGAGGAAGTAGCCAAGACCCACCACGGCGACCGGGACCCCGAGGATCGCGCTCTGCGCGGAGGTGGTGACTTTGACGCAGTTGAAAAAACCCGTGTTGCAGGCAAGTGCCTGCGGCTCGAAGTGCGTGATGGTGAGGTAGATCGAGATCCCAAGCCCGATGAGGGCAAGGATGCCCGTGGCGACAACGACCCACGCGGGGGCGGAGCGGACCGTCGGTGATTCCTCCACTGTGGTGGGGTCTGTCATGACGCAATGCTCCTTGGGAGAACCCTGACGTCTTTGATCAGATCTTCATGGCGTCAGCGGCTGCTTTCACGCCCTTCGACGTGCAGACGTTGCCAGGTTGGCCGCCGGTGGTCTTGCAGATCGCCGCAGTGATGTAGTTCGCCGTGGCGACGATCGCCTGGGTGACCGGGTTGGTCGGGTCATCAAGTCCCTGGGCGATTTCACTGCGAGAGAGCCCAGCGAGAATCGACGGCGAGAAACTCGAGCCTGAGATGAGGAACTGATTGCCCATGTCGATGAAGGGGATGCCGCCAGACTGACTGGAGTTGAGGAACTTGGCGGTGTCGTACTTGGTTACGAGGGCCGTCTGCGCCTTGGTCGGCTTCATCAGGGTGGTGTAGCCGCCCGCTGGGGTCGGGATGTTGGTGTACGACTCGACGGCTTGGACAACGAGGTGCTCGCTGGCAAAGGACGACTTGAAGAACGTGAAGCTCGGCGTGTTCGGGTAGGCATCGGTGGCAGATGATGCCGTGATGCCAAGTCCCGTGTAAGTCCCGAAGCGGCTTAAGGCGGCGATGACCGGCCAACGCTCAGCGGCGCAGTAGGGGCAGTACTCGGCTCCGTAATAGAGGAAACCGGGCTTGGCGTTCCCATTGCTGTCCTTGAAGGTCAGCGGTGGCTGACCGGTGATGGCAACGGGCGCTGAGACGGGCGTTGCGCCCGAGGTGATCCCGACGGTGTCGTAGACCTTGGTCGGAATCTGGGTCACCTGCTTGAGGATCGACGCCGATGCCGGCTCATAGGCGCTGCCGCCTCCATCTTTCGAGGGGGAGTTCCCGGACAACTTCACCACGACGAGAACGACGACGATGACGACCACGAGGCCGACCGCACCCCACGTGAGCAGGGTCGAGGTTGATCGCCCTCCCGCCTTGGTCGGGGCCTTCTTCTTGGGGCCGGTGGACACCGCTCGGCTCTGACTCTTACTGGCCTGCTTGTCCTTGTCGGATCGCTCGTGTGCCACTGGGTGACCTTCCTCGTTGACGATTTGCCGATCGTAGTGGAGCCGTGTCACTTCATGGCGATCAGCACTACCCTCGGCCTCATGGATTCCTCAGAGGCGCCAATCGACAAGTCAGCACTGCGAGCGGCAGCGACGGTGATGTTGGTACGAGACGCCGACACCGGGGGTATCGAGGTACTGATGGTGAAGCGCAATCTCAACTCTGACTTCGTAGGTGGGGCCTATGTCTTTCCCGGCGGAGCGGTTGATCTGGCTGATGCGGGTCCAGCGGCGGAGGCGCATACCGCTGGTCGCTCTGATTCGGAGGCGAGTTCCATCCTTGGGGTCGATACAGGGGGCCTTGCCTATTGGATTGCCGTGCTGCGCGAGCTGTTCGAGGAGGCAGGGATTCTCCTGGCGACGACGGTCGATGGACAAGGTCTTGACCTTCGTGGGGCAACGGCCGAACGATTCGTCGCCCACCGAGCTGAGGTCAATGCGGGAACAAGACGCTTCCTCGACGTGGTCGCCGACGAAGGCCTCACCCTCGAGTTGGCCAATCTCCATTACTTCGCGCACTGGATCACGCCTGAGGGCGCCCCGCGCCGCTACGACACGAGGTTCTTCGTGGCTCCTGCACCGAGGAACCAGCAAGCAGCTCATGATGCGGGCGAGGTGATCGCCGACGAGTGGATCAATCCGTCAGATGCCCTGCGCCGACATCGTGAAGGTGACATTGAGCTCATCTTCCCGACCATCAAAAATCTTCAGGCCATCAGCCGGTTTGAGACTGTCGACGATCTCCTCGGAGCCGCCGCCGCCGCCGGGTCGATCCCAGCGATTCTTCCGAGGATCACCGTTGGCGAAAAGGGTGTCCGGATCCTGCTTCCGGGTGATGAGGAGTACGACGAGGCCTTCGGGAGTCAGGCTCCCTCGCAGCCCGGTGCATTCAACGACGTCGTCCGGCAGATCTCTGCTTCAGCCAATCCGGACACTCCAACGTCGTGACCACCCAGCCTGGTCCCCTCTCGCAGTGGGGGACGGGGCCGGATCCGCGACCGGGAGTTCCGGTGGTGATCGCTCCAGGAGTTGTCCGGCTGACGGCACCGAATCCTTCAATGATGACGGGACCTGGCACGAACACCTATCTCGTGGGCGAGCGACGGGTGCTGGTCATCGACCCTGGCCCCGACGACCCCGCCCACCGCCGCAGGATCATCGACGTGCTCGAAGGGAGGGAGGTGGTGGGCATTGCGGTGACCCACACGCATCCTGACCATGCTCCGGGTGCTCGCCGTCTGGCGTCGGTGACCCAGGCTCCACAACTGGGGTTCGCATCGGGACCCGGGTTTGACCCAGACAAACGCATCGCTGACGGCGAGCTCATCGGTGAACCCGACAGCCTGCTCAGGGTGCTGCACACGCCGGGTCATGCGAGTGACCACTGCTGCTATCTCCTCGAGCGCGTGGGACTCCTCTTTACCGGCGATCATGTGATGGAGGGATCCACGGTGGTGATTCGGCCACCCGATGGAGATGTGGGGGCCTATGTGGCCAGTCTGCGCCGCATCATCGAACACCGACCAGCGATCGCGTCCCTAGCTCCGGGCCACGGCCGGGTGATCGAGGACCCAGAGGGTGCGGTCCGCGAGATCATCGCTCACCGCCAGGCTCGAGAGGCGCTGGTGCTGAGCGCTCTTGCGGCCCGGGGGGCCGCTTCAGCCCAGGAACTGCTCGATGCTGTCTATCCGGGTCTCGAGGCCACTCGCCATGACATCGCCACGGCCACCCTGTGGGGTCACCTCCGGCATCTCGGCCAGCAAGGCGAACTCCGGCCTGTTGGGTGTGCCCTTGGTGATGACTCGACTGACACCGTGTTCTGTGTCGACGATCCCTCCTGATCGCACGAGGCGATCAGGAACGAGCGGGTCCTGCCGCTTCTTCAAGAACCTCGAGAAGGCGTGCCGTGCATCCCGACGCGTCGAGCAGCGGGGCGATGTCTGTGGCGATGCGCTCGGCGATGGCGTTGAAGACCGCTCCGACTTCGCCATCAGTCCCCGCAATCGGGACACCTGCGTCCCCGCCGGATGCCACGTCAGGGTCGAGTGGGATCTCGCCGAGGAGCGGCACGCCGAGATGGGCCGCCAATCGGCTCCCACCACCCGATCCGAACAACGCGTAGGTCTCCCCGTGCTCACAGGTAAACGCGCTCATGTTCTCAATGACGCCTGCCACCCTGAGGTTCCCGCGTCGCGCCATGTCGGCCGCCCGAGAAGCAACTTTCTGAGCTGCTTCTGGTGGCGTGGTGACGATCAGCAGCTCGGTGCGCGGCAGCATCCGAGCTAATCCCATCTGGACATCCCCAGTTCCCGGCGGGAGGTCAATTAGCAGGTAGTCAATGCCGTCCCAGTGGGCGTCCTCGATGAACTGCTGGACGGCGCGGTTCAAGATCAGTCCTCGCCACATCACTGCTTGATCTTCACCGGCGAGGAAACCCATGGAGAGGACGAGTAACTCGCCAGACCCGACCGTGAGCCGCTTGGGAACCATCTTGGACTCTCGAGCCTCTAGCGCACCGTCAAGACCGAGGAGGCGAGGGATTGAGAAACCCCAGATGTCGGCGTCGAGGATCCCGACTCGCAAGCCCCGACGGGCCAGGCTGACTGCCAGGTTGACCGTGACCGAGGACTTCCCCACGCCCCCCTTGCCGGAGGAAATACCGAGAATCCTGGCCCGAGTCGGAATCGATGTTGCCGCTGCCCCTTCTTGAGCCAGTCGTCGGGCGGTATCCATCAAGCGCGCCTTGGCGTCTGGCTCGAGCTGGCCAATTCTGAGATCAATGGTGGTGATGCCCTCGACAGAGAGGACTGCCCCCCGGACGTCCTTGTCGATCTGGGCCCGAAGGGGACATGACGGTGTTGTCAGCGCCACCGTGACGACAGCCGCACCGTCGTCATCGACGAGAACCTCATTGAGCATCCCGAGCGTGACAATGTCAGCTCCGAGCTCAGGGTCCATCACGGAGCGAAGGCGTTCGGTGATGGCGGCAGCGAGATCGGCGCGCTCCTCTGGGGTGGCGTCGGTCTTCACAGTCACCACGCTACCGGGATCGATCATGTTGGTGGCAGCCCAATTTTGTGGGCCGCGTCGCACGGCGGGCTCCTCCGTCGCTAGCATGGAGTGCGAACGAGGTGTCATCCGGAATTCGGGTGTGCACCGTCCACCTCATCGAGAGGAAATTGCGATGTCACTTGGAACCACTGTCAACATCGGGAAGAAGCCAGAGCCGGTCGTCCTCTCGGACATCGCCATCTCGAAGGTCGCCGAGTTGCTCGCTGAGGAAGAGGGTGGCGACACGCTCGCCCTGCGCGTTGCGGTGAAGTCCGGCGGATGTTCCGGGTTCCAGTACGACATGTTCTTCGATTCCGAAATCGCCGGTGACGACCTTGTCACGACCTTCGGAACCGTCCGAGTTGTGGTCGATGCCCAGAGCGCTGAGATGCTGACCGGGGCGTCACTTGACTACTCCGATGGTCTCAACGGTGCCGGGTTCCAGATCACGAACCCGAACGCATCGAAGACCTGCGGCTGCGGCTCCTCCTTCAGCTGATCACCACCTGATGGCGCCGGAAGTGGCGCTCACCGTCTCGCTCGAGGTCGACGGACGTCTTGTCGAGACCCCAGCGGAGGGAACGCTCCTCGACGCGCTCCGAGGCAGATGTGGGATCATCGAGGTCAAAGACGGGTGCAGCCCCCAGGGGCAGTGTGGTTGCTGCACCGTCTTGGTTGACGGTGTCGCCCGAGTCTCTTGCGTGACACCCATCCGTCGTGTCGCTGGTCGCTCCATTACGACACCGGCACACCTCGAGGAACAACTCCTCAGCAGGCTCATCGCCGCCTTCGAAGCGACCGGGGCGAGCCAGTGTGGCTTCTGCACGCCTGGGATCCTGGCGAGGCTCGCCGGCCTGTCCCGACGTGGTGTCCCTACCGAGGCGCAGGTGCGTACCGCGTTGGGAGCACACCTTTGCCGGTGCACCGGGAATCAGCCCATCGTGGAGGCGGCGCTGCTCGCCCTTGACCCGACCGCCGAGATCCCCGAGCCTCGTGATTCGGATAAGGCTGCTGCGCGCGCCACGCTGGAGTCTGGGACTGACCAGCACGCGGGCGTCGACGTGGTGTTGGGTCGGGCAGGATTTTCGGCCGACGTCGCGCCAGCCGGTGTCCGGGTGGCGATTGCCACGGCTGACGGTAGCTATCGGATCGGCGCCACGATCGAAGAAGCCCGAGTCGCAGCCGCCAGTGTGCAAGGCCGCAATTCGACGGCTCCCTTGCGGTTACCACTGACGGTCCCGGACCTCGATGATGTCGCGCTCAGTCTTCGGACGACATTCGTCGAGCCTGCCTATGTCGAACCTGACGCCAGTTGGTGTGATCCCGGGGGCACCCCGTCATCGCCGTATGCGAATGCCGGAGCATTTGGCGCCAAGCGACGGTCGCTCATCGTCGACGACGCGCGTCGCCTAGCGACCGAGGAGGGTTGCCCAGTACTTGCCGTGTGGCCGCGTGAAGAAGTGGTCCGCCGGGGAGCAAAGCGTCCTCCACTGGCGCTTGCACTGCGCGCGAACCGCACGGGAATTCTTCGAGTGGCCGTGACGCCGGGAAGTGACCCGCTCGACGACCTCCGAGAGACGGTCGAGGCGATCGCTCCCGGTCTCGTCATCGAGTTCGTCGAGATTCCGGGACCACGCGTGGGTTCGACGCACCGAGGGGCGATCGTGGCCGAAGTGCTGGCTGCCCTCGCGGTGCTCGGTGCGACGGGCGCCTCGGGCGAAGCCCTGACCGTGGAGTCGCCATCGGGTGGCCGAGCGACCGTGTCGATCGATGACAAAGGTCTGAACGTGTCGGTTGCCGCCGGTGACCCTCTCTGTCCGATCACGTTGCGTAGTTATGCCATTGGAGCGGCGCACCAGGGTCTCAGCCTGGTGCGCTCTGAGGGCATCGCCGTCGACACCTCGGGAGTGATCCACGATCTGACCATTCGCTCGTTCGGTATCCTGACGGCCAGCCAGACGCCACCGATCGCCGTCACGCTCCTTGATGACGATCGCCCAGCCGTTGCGTGCGGCGTGGCTGTGATGGCTGCAACGATGGCAGCAGCGTGGATTCACGCGGGGACGCCTCCGGCGTGGCCCACCGAACGAGAGGTGACCTCATGACGACACCCGTCGGACCGTATTCCCCCATTGTGCGGGCGGGAGGACTGCTGATCACTTCTGGCCAATTGGGTCTTCTCCCCGGCACCGGTGGCCCGGCGGTGTTGGCCGAAGGGGGCACGACAGAAGAGCTCCGCCAGGCGCTCCGGAACGGACTTGGTCTCCTTGAGGGTGAGGGGGCATCGATCACCGACATTGTGAAGGCCACCGTCTATCTCACCGACATGAAGGAATTCGCCGCCGTCAACGAGGTCTGGGTCGGGTTCTTCGGAAGCCATCGACCGGCGAGGACCGCAGTCGAAGTCTCCGCGCTTCCGCTCGGTGCCCGCATCGAGGTCGAGTTGTGGGCCACCGCGACGAGATGACCGCATCTGACCAATCGGTGAAGCGTGAGGGCAGGGCTCACCGGATTGTCGAGTGGGTTGTGTCATGGATTCAACCCGAGGTCAATCCTCAGGCAGTCATTTACGGCATTGTGATCGTCGGCTCAGTGGTAGCGGCCGAGAGTGTTCAGCCATCGTCGGGCTGGCGAGACGTCATCGCGACCACCGTGGTGCTGCTCGTCTACTGGTTGGTCCACGCCTACGCCGCGATCATGGGTGAGCGTTTCGGGGCGGCTGAGCCGATCAGTTTCAAGGCGGTGCAGGCGACGATGGCCCACGAATGGGGGATCATGCGCGGGGCGAGCCTCCCAATCCTGGTGATGGCGATGACCGCCCTGCTGAATTGGAGTGCGATCCGGGTGGCCGAGGCCGGGATGGTTGCCGCGGTGGTGTCGCTGACACTGGTCACCATCCTCGGGGGTATCCGAGCAGGGATGCGGCCCGCGTCCATCATGCTGCAGGGCCTCGTTGGCGTGATGTTCGGCGTCTTCATTGCCCTGATCCGGGCAGTCCTCGCCTGAGTTACCTGGTTCCGGTCCACGACTGCTGGCCGAATCGGTAGCCGACACTGCGTACCGTCTGAATCAGGTGTGCATGCTCCTCGCCCAGCTTTGCCCTGAGGCGTCGGATATGGACGTCAACCGTGCGTGCCCCTCCGTAGTACTCGTAGCCCCACACCCGACTCAGCAGCGTCTCTCGAGTGAAGACCTTTGCCGGGTGGCTGGCGAGGAAGCGAAGAAGCTCGTATTCCATGTAGGTCAGGTCGAGGACTCGTCCGGCGACTGCTGCCTGATACGTCTCGAGGTTGATCTGGAGGGGACCTGATTCGATCACTTCGGCGCCCACACCACGCCCGAGGCGCTCAAGCTGGTTGGCGAGTCGGGTCGTCAGTTCAGGGACCCTGATCGGAGCCACGAGGAAGTCGTCGAAGAGGTCGTCGCGCAGGCTGAGGTCTCCCAACTGGTCGAGGTCAATGACCAAGAGAAGCGGCGCGACCGGACTCTCCCTCTTCCGAAGGGACCGGCAGAGGGAGAGCGCTTCGGCGAGGTCGCCCGATGCCACAACCACGGCGCCGGCCCATCCATCCTCGGTCTCACTGTGCTCGATGGCTTCTGCGATCTCGGTTGATCCAACGCATCGGTAGGGATGGCCGACCTCGGTGACGGCGAGAAGGACCTCTGCAGGGGCAGGGTCGGGAAAGCAGGCGATCGGGTCCATGGTGTGGTGGTCCGAATGCCTCAGAGCCTCGGCAGGTAACGCTGGAGCTCGAAGTTCGAGATTTCCGCCTTGTAGGCAGACCACTCAGCGCGCTTGTTGCGGATAAACCACTCAAAGAGGTGCTCGCCAAGCGTCTCGCGCACCAGCGTGGAGCGCTCCATTGCGTCGACGGCATCGTTCAGGCTCCCAGGGAGAGGGGTGATGCCCATGGCGGTGAGGTCTCCCGCGGAGAGATCGAAAAGGTTGGCATCAGCTTCAGGAGGAAGTTCGTAGCCGCCGTCGATGCCAGCGAGTCCAGCCGCCAGGATCACCGCGAACGCAAGGTAGGGATTGGCGGCGGAGTCAGGAGCTCGATACTCAATCCGCGTGGATTCGACCTTGTCTTTCTTGGTAACCGGCACCCGTACCAGTGCGGACCGGTTATTCCGGGCCCAGCTCACGTGGACTGGTGCCTCGTGGCCAGGGACAAGACGCTTGTAGGAGTTCACCCACTGGTTCGTGACTGCGGTGATCTCGTGGGCGTGGGTCAGCAGGCCTGCGATGAATCCTCGAGCAACGTTGGAGAGCCCGTAGGCATCATCAGGATCCACGAAGGCGTTTCGTCCGTCCTTCCAGAGCGATAGGTGCGTGTGCATCCCCGATCCCTGAACCCCAGCAAGGGGCTTGGGCATGAAACTGGCGGCCACCCCTGCTTGTCTGGCCACTTCTTTGATCACGAGCCGGGTCGTCATCACCGTGTCAGCCATCGAAAGGGCATCAGTGTGGCGGAGGTCGATCTCATGCTGGCTTGGTGCGTCCTCGTGCTGCGCGTGCTCGACGGGGATCCCCATCTCCTCGAGCGCCAACACGCTGCGGCGTCGTAGTTCGCTGGGGAGGTCACCCACGGCGAGGTCGAAGTAGCCACCGATATCGAGTGGCGTGATCGATCCGGCTGGGTCGAGATCCGAGAAGTAGAAGTACTCGATCTCAGGGGCGACGAAGAACGTGTACCCCTTGGCGTGCGCTGCTTCAAGGACACGGCGAAGTGCCAGGCGTGGGCAGCCCGCGAACGGCGTACCGTCGAGATTCACCACGTCACAGAAGACTCGGGCCACATTCTGGCTGGCTTCATGGATGGGGAGCATCTGGAAGGTTGAGGCATCGGGGAGGGCGAGCACATCAGCCTCTTGGACCCGACTGAACCCATCGACAGCGGAACCATCAAAGGTCATGCCTTCCTCGAGGGCGGTCTCGAGTTCAGCGGGTGTGATGTTGAACGCCTTGGGGGTGCCAAGGACGTCAGTGAACCAGAGCTGGACGAAGCGAATGCCTCGCTCTTCGACTGTTCGGAGCACGTAGTCGGTCTGGGTCTGCACAGCTCGATCCTCTCAGAGTTCGATGACGATAGCCCTGACGCGACAAACCGGGCCCGTTTCCGGGCCCGGTTTGTCGATCGTGGGGCTGCCGAGCGATTGCTCAGCGGGCCTTCTTGGCCGCCTTCTTCACAGGGGTTGCCTTCTTGGCCGGAGCCTTGGCAGGTGCCTTCTTGGCGGCCTTCGCTGCCTCAGCGGCAGAGCAGACCGTGTTCACCATGACTCGGGTCACTCGGTAAGGGTCCATGTTGGCGTTCGGCCGACGGTCCTCGAGCCAGCCCTTCTTGTCGCGAGCGACCTGCAAGGGGATGCGGATCGAGGCGCCGCGGTCCGAGATTCCGTAGGAGAACTTGGTGAAGTGAGCGGTCTCGTGGTGTCCGGTCAGGCGCATCTCGATCCCGACGCCGTAGTTGTCGATGTGCTCGTCGATCTTCTTCCCAATCGCGTCGCAGCCAGCGATGATTGCCTTCCAACCACCGTCTTCGCGCATCTCGTTGGTAGAGAAGTTGGTGTGGCAACCCGCACCATTCCAGTCACCGAGCATGGGCTTGGGCTCGAGCGTGGCGAAGACGCCGAAGTCCTCGGCGATGCGGAAGAGGAGCCAGCGCGCTATCCACAGCTGGTCCGACACCTCGATCGGGCCGATGGCGCCAATCTGGAACTCCCACTGGCCCATCATGACCTCAGCGTTCGTTCCTTCGATGTCGAGTCCTGCTTCCATGCAGGCGAGGGTGTGAGCCTCGACGATGTCGCGGCCGGGCATCATGTCGCCGCCCACGCCGCAGTAGTACGGGCCCTGGGGGGCGGGGTAGCCGTTGTCGGGCCAGCCGTAGGGCCGACCGTCTTGCATGAAGGTGTACTCCTGCTCGAGGCCGAACATCGGCTCGTAGGAGGCGTACTTGCTGGCGACCGAACGAAGCTTGGCCCGGGTGTTGGTTGGGTGTGGCCGCATGTCGGCGGTCAGGACCTCGCACATGACGAGAATGTCGTCAGGTCCGCGAAGCGGGTCGGGGCACGTGAAGACCGGCTTGAGGACGCAGTCCGAGTTCTCGCCGGTTGCCTGGTTGGTGCTCGAGCCGTCGAAACCCCAGATGGGGGGCTGCTTGCCATCGGCCAGGATCCTGGTCTTCGATCGCATCAGCGGTGAGGGCTCGGTGCCGTCAATCCAGATGTACTCAGCCTGGTAAGCCACGGGTTCTCCTTGTTCTCGGGGACATGGTCTTCGCATTGGTGATGACGTCGAGAGATGGAGTCCGCCTCATGAATGAAGCAACCCCACTCCCTCCGGACCGTCGAGCGCGCCATTGCGATCAACACCGGTCCTTCTATTCTGCCCGAGAGCGGTCCGAAGGGCATAACCGGAGTGTGAACGCCGTGTGAACTTCCCTGCGCGTCGCTCACACACGGAGCCCAGCACGCTCGCCGTTAGGCTCGGTCCATGCATTCGCTGCGGGTCGCTGGGGCCCAGATCAATCCGACGGTTGGTGACCTCGAGGGCAATGTCACGCGAGTGATTCGGGCCATCGAAGAGGCAGATGCCGAAGGCTGTGACCTCGTGTGCTTCCCAGAGATGGTGCTCACGGGCTATCCACCGGAGGACCTGCTCCTCAAGGACGGCTTCATCGCTGACGCCACTCGGGCCCTCGAGACGGTGGCGAGGGCGACTCGCGACTGCGTCGCAATCGTCGGGACGGTGCTCTTTGCCGATGAGCTCGATGTCGCAGCGCCCTCTGATGCGCGGCTCTCCCCTCATCGACCCACCGGACGTCGACCGCTCGCCAACGTGGCTGCTGTTCTTGCCAAGGGTCGCATCGTGGGTCTCGTGGTCAAGCGCCTCCTCCCGAATTACGCAGTGTTCGACGAGCAGCGCTGGTTCGTGTCGGGGACTGGCCCACACCCGATCTTTCGGATCGGCGGGAGCCTCGTCGGAGTAGCGGTGTGTGAGGACCTCTGGAGCGCACACGGACCCGCAGCCGAGTTAGCGAACGCCGGCGCAGATCTGATCGTCAGCCTGAACGCGTCACCCTTCTCGATCCAGCAGCAAGAGGAACGGCGATCGGTGCTCTCGGCGAGAGTGGCGGAGACAGGTTGTTCGGTCCTCTACGTGAACATGGTCGGGGGCCAAGACGAGTTGGTCTTCGATGGTGACACCCAGCTTCTCGCCGGGAATGGTGATCTGCTCGCACGAGCGGGGACATTCGTCGAGGATCTGATGATCGTCGATCTCCCGGCGAGTGATGCCGCCGCTGCCCCTGGGGCAATTGTCGTGAGCGAGACGTCCCGGGCCACCGGACCCTCACGCGGCGGAGTCATTATCGAACCAGCGACGAGCGAGCACGAGGTCTATCAGGCACTCGTCACGGGCACACGTGACTATCTGGCCAAAAACGGATTCGTAAAGGCGGTCATCGGACTTTCCGGCGGGATTGACTCCACCATTGTGGCGACGATCGCCGTCGACGCACTCGGGTCTGAGAACGTTCGTGGGATCTCGATGCCCTCTCGGTACTCCTCGCTCCACTCCCGAAGTGATGCTGAGGATCTCGCGGAGCGTCTCGGAATTGAGCTCGACACGATTGAGATTGAACCTGCGCATACCGCCTTCGGGTCGATGCTGGCCGGACCGCTTAGGGGTGTACCGGTGGGTCTCACCGATGAAAATCTCCAGAGTCGCCTCCGAGGCGTGCTTCTGATGGCGATCTCCAACGAGACCGGCGCCATCGTGTTGACCACTGGGAACAAGAGTGAAATGGCAACGGGCTATTCAACGCTCTACGGCGACTCTGCTGGGGGCTTTGCAGTGATCAAGGATGTTCCCAAGACGCTCGTCTACGAATTGTGTCGCTTTCGGAACCAGGTCGCCGTCGCAGCTGGTGAGGTGGCGCCAATCCCCGTCGCCGTCATCGACAAGCCACCCTCTGCCGAGCTTCGACCTGACCAGTTCGATGAGGACTCCCTTCCCCCCTATGAGCTGCTGGATCCGATCCTCGCGGCATACGTGGAATCGGACTGCACCGCGCCGGAGCTGGTGGCGATGGGCCATGACCCCGCCCTCGTCGACCGGGTGGTGCGGCTCGTCGATCTCTCGGAATACAAGCGTCGCCAAATGCCGCCGGGAGTTCGGATCACGACGAAGGCCTTCGGGAAGGATCGGCGAATGCCGATCACCAATGGCTATCGGCGCCGGCCGTCGACGGAGCCGAGCATCGAGGCGGGGTCATGACCGTGTGGCGGAACGGCGCGGTCACCGCCGTGCTCATCGGCCGGCTCTGTGGGATCTCTCGTCTCCTGCACGCTTCAATTGGCGCGTCAGCGCTCAATGAAAATGACCCGGGACTGGTGGTCGCCCTTGACGAGATTTCGATGCTTCACGCACACCATGCCGACGTGCTCTTTGACCACCTTCCCAAGCGGGACGGCATCGATCGGGAGTCCCTTATTGACGCAGGAGCGTTCGGCCATGCAGTCGAGATTGCAGCATCGAGAGGTCCAGGGGCGCTCGCTGATCTCTACCGATCCGAAGTCCTCCCCCGCCTCGCGACCAGTGTGGCTGACCTCGCAGAAGGTTGCAGTATCGCGGCAGAGCGGAATCTTCGGCGATCGCTCGATGCGATCAGCCTCGATCTCGGCGAGATCACTGAGCGGGTCTCAGCGATCACAGGCCCTCACGGTACCTTGGAAACCCCTTTGGGCGACGAGATGGCCGACGTACTTTCACCGCTTGGTGAGGGTGTCTTTAATGCGTAAAACATCTTTTGGTCAATACCCTTGACTTCATCGGTAGAATGGAAGCGGTCAAGGAGCGTTGTCGCACTCGTCGAAGACGAGATTGAGATGGCGAACCGATTCGGGGGGATCGTGGCGACACTCGTTGCTCCCCACCCCCGGACAGATGTTGAAAGGCGCGAGGCACTGTGGCGAAGGAACGAATCGAACGTGATGACGAGGATCTCGTCAGGCTGTACCTCACGGACATCGGCCAGTACCCACTGCTGACGAAGGACGACGAAGTTCGCCTTGCCCAGCAGATCGAGTCCGGCCGCGATGCCGGAGAGAAGGTCGAGGCCGGCGGCAAGATGACCGCGGCGGAGAAGCGCAAGCTCAAGATCGAAGCCAAGCGTGGCGAGGATGCCCAGCAGACCTTCGTGCAGTCGAACCTTCGTCTTGTTGTCTCGATCGCCAAGAAGTACCAGGCATCCGGTCTTCCCCTGCTTGACCTCATTCAAGAGGGAAACCTCGGACTGATGCACGCTGTCGAGAAGTTCGACTGGCGTAAGGGCTTCAAGTTTTCGACCTACGCCACGTGGTGGATCCGCCAAGCCATCACCCGGGGTATCGCCAATACCGGTCGGACCATCCGACTCCCAGTGCACGCTGGCGACACACTTGCTCGTGTCCAGAAGGCCCAGGCTCGCCTTGAGCTCAAGTACGGCCGTCCGGCCACGCTGGCTGAGCTCGGTGCCGAGGTCGAGATGCCCGAGGACAAGTTGATCGAGGCCCTTCGGTTCCGCGCAGAGCCACTCTCGCTCTCGGAGCCACTCCGTGAAGACGGGGATGCTGAGCTCGGTGACGTCGTGGAGGACCGTTCGGCGGAGTCGCCGTTTGAGGTCGCTGCGGTCGCTCTGCTTCCTGACGAAATCCTGCGCCTCCTCTCACCTCTTGATGAGCGTGAGCGAGAGATTCTCCGCCTTCGTTTCGGCCTTGACCGGGGCGAGCCCCGTACCCTTGAAGAGGTCGGAGAGCACTTCAATCTGACCCGTGAGCGGATCCGTCAGATTGAAGCTCGGGCAATGTCAAAGCTCCGACACCCTTCGTCGGACACCGGCGCCCGCGATCTGCTCACCGTCTGAGGTCTACGATCGTCTCTATGAAGAAGATCTTGATCCTCGCCCTTATCGTTGCCATCGGCCTGATCGCCGCCAAGCGCCTCAGGGACACGACAGCCTGAGCATCGGCCGCGAGGCCGATTAGGCAGGGGTCCTGATGCCATGGCTTCCGCTATGGCGTCGTGCACCCTTGAAGACCGCCAGCGCCAGAGCGCCAGCGAGGGCGATCCCACCGGTCACAATCGGAGCGCGGAGTGTCATGCGGTCACGCAGGGTGATGGGCTTGGAGAACGTCAAGATCTCCCAGCCTCGCTCAGTGGCCACCTTGGCGAGTGCTCGGTCTGGATTGACGGCGTGAGGGTGCCCCACGACCTCCAGCATCGGGATATCGGTGGCCGAGTCTGAGTACGCACTGCATTTCGCGAGATCGATTCCCGTGCGCTCGGCGAGATCTGCGATCGCGATTGCCTTGTTCGGCCCGTAGCAGTAGAAGGCCATCTCGCCGGTGTAGCGGTCTTGATCATCGATCTCTCCACGACTGGCGAGGGCGCCGTCGACGCCGAGCAACTCAGCGAGGGGGAGCACGATTTCCTCTGGAGCCGCAGAGACGATGTAGATCCGGTCACCGCGCTGTCGGTGCTCTTCCATGAGCTCGAGAGCCTCGGCATAGATCAACGGCTCGATGGTCTCGATGAGGGTCTCACGAACGATGGCGGTGACTTGGTTGCGGTCCCAGCCACGCGTGAGCTGCAACATTGACGTCCGGACTTTTTCGAGACGTTCCTCGTCGGCACCAAATTGCAGGAAGATCAACTGTTGGGTCACGGCCCGAGCGATGGTTCGCCTTGTGATGAGGCCCTCACGGCGAAGAGGTCGCCCGAACGCCACGATGGATGCCTTGGCAATCACCGTTTTGTCGAGATCAAAGAAGGCCGCACTCACCTTCTCAACTGTACGCACCAAGAGGGCCGCGATCGCGGCGCCTCGTCACCCTTGCTGAAAAGCGTCTCAGCGAGGTCCGATGAGAATCCTCTGGACGACCTCTTCGGCTTCTTCGGTGACAAGCACGAGCACCTCGTCGCCGACGGCGAGGAGGGTGTCCCCCTTTGGAACAATCAAGCGATGGTCTCGGACGATAGCCACGATGGTGGCCTCCCGAGGGAACTCCAAGTCGGCAACTGGAGCGCTGAGGGCGGGGGAGTCGTCGGCCAACGTCACCTCGATGAGGTTCGCAGCACCCCGCTCGAAAGCCAGGAGTCGGACGATCGATCCAACCGACACGGCCTCCTCAACCAGGGCGGTCAGTTGCTGGGGAGTCGAGACGGACACGTCGACCCCCCAACTCTCGTTGAAGAGCCATTGGTTCTTCGAGTTGTTCACTCGAGCGACGACGCGAGGCACGGCGAATTCCTGCTTCGCAAGCAGGGAGATCACAAGGTTGTCCTCGTCGTCTCCGGTGGCGGCAACCACGACATCGGCTTGACCAACCCCAGCACTTTGGAGTGAAGCGACCTCACAGGCATCGCCCAAGAACAAGGTCAATTCTGGGGTGGACGACAGTCGCTCTGCGGTCGCCTGATCTTGTTCCATGAGGACCACGTCGTATCCCTTGGCGGTGAGATCAGAAGCGATGGCGACACCGACCGACCCGGCTCCTGCAACGATCACCTTCATGCGTCCGACCCTCCGAGAAAACTCAAGAACTCCTCTTCAACGCCGGCGATGATGGCGATCTGAAGAAGGTCACGTTCTTGGCCGACCAACTCCGTGGCGTTGAGTCTCACTGTTCCTGCTCGGTTCACGCCGATGAGTCGTACTTTGCCGGGGATCTCGATGTCGGCCAGCGGGCGACCAGCCCACCCGGCCGGGAGGGCCAGCTCGGTGACATGGAGGGTTCCTGATGCATCGCTCCATGAAGCAGGTGCATCGGAGGGGAGGAGCCAGCGTCGAACCTGATCGATGGTCCAGGTCACCGTGGCCACGGTAGGGATCCCGAGTCGCTGGTAGATCTCGGCGCGCCGAGGATCGTAAATTCGGGCGACCACATTGGCGATTTGATAGTTCTCTCGAGCGATGCGAGCGCACAGGATGTTTGAGTTGTCGCCGCTGGTCACTGCCGCAAGCGCATCGGCATCGTGAGCACCCGCGGCCGCAAGCGCATCTCGATCAAAGCCTGATCCCACGATGGTGCGTCCCGAGTAACCGGGATTCAAGCGCCGGAACGCTCGCTGAAGCTTGTCGATGACGACAACGTCGTGGCCTTCATCTGAGAGCTCATTGGCCAAGCCTGATCCGACTCGGCCACAGCCGATAATGACGACCTTCATCTCCTGATCCCACCACGTCAGAGCGTCGCGCGCAACGTGAGGCCTGGAAGATTCTTCTGAGCGGTTCGCCGTCAGGGCCGTTCTCGATCTTTCTCGGGCCTAGATTGGTGCGATGGAGTCACCCGAACCCCTTGACGCAGCGACGGCCCGTCTCACCCCCACGAGGTCCCTCACCAAGGACTTGGCCCGCAAATTTCCCGAGACACTCGGCTACCGGCTCAAGAACATCTTCTTTGGCCCTCCTCTGATCACCGAGCAGCTCGAGTCCGAGCGTCTCAGCAAGCCCGTGGCGCTTGGAGTCTTGGCCCCTGACTGCATCTCATCCTCGGCCTACGGCGCAGAACAGATGTTGACCCAGCTGACCCCCTTTGTCGGGCTGGCCGCCTTCACGCTGGTGGTCCCCGTCACGATGGCGATCATCGGCGTTCTGTTTTTCGTGACCCTTTCGTACTTCGATGTGATTGGGACCTACACGAAATTCGGCGGTTCCTATGTCGTGGCCCGCGACAATTTTGGTTACAAGATCGCTCAGATCGCTGCGGTCGCTTTGCTCATTGATTACACCGTCACCGTTGCGGTGCAGTCCTCAGCAGGAACGGCTGCGCTGACGTCTGCGCTGCCGTCGCTTGCCCCGTTCACGGTCGAGATCACCGTGACGGTCGTTCTCCTTTTGATCTACGGGAACCTTCGCGGCATCAAGGAGGCGGGGAAAATCTTCGCCTTCCCGACCTACTTTTACATCCTGACGCTGGCCATCGTCATTCTCCTCGGGGTGTACAAAGAGTTCTCCGGGACGCTCCACGTCCTCCCCATCCCGGACCCCTCAGTGTTGGTGGGCGGCCGATTCGGATCAGAGGGGACAGGGTGGCTGATGGGCTTGGCCTATATCCAGCTCCTCCGTTGTTTCGCCAACGGCGGGTCCTCTCTGACCGGTCTTGAGGCCATCAGCGATGGTGTCGCTTCTTTCCGGAAGCCCGAGACGACCCAAGCCCGCCAGACCTTGATCCTCATGAGTTGTGTTCTGGCCTTCTTGGTGCTTGGAACCTCACTTCTGGCCAGCTGGACTCACGCCGTTCCGTATGCGGCGGGAACGCCGACGGTGGTCTCTCAGGAGATCAAGGCAGTGCTGGGCTCCGGACCCTTCGGTCAGATCTTCTTCTATGTGGCCCAGCTGGCCACGCTTCTGATCCTCTACGCCGGTGGCAACACATCGTTTAATGGTTTTCCATTCCTGGCGAACTTCGTGGCCGGGGACCAGTTCCTTCCTCGACAGATGCGCAAGCGCGGCCACCGCCTGGCATTCTCAAACGCAGTGATGGTCCTCGGGGTCGTGGCCATTGCTCTTGTCCTGGCTTTCGATGCCAAGGTGACCGGTCTGGTCTCGCTCTACGCGATCGGGGTGTTCACCGGATTCACCATGGCGGGGTTCGGCATGGTGAAACACCACCTGAATCGCAAGGAGAACCCGCGCTGGCGCCGGGGAGTGGTGATCAACGGGGTATCTGGTGGGATCTCGATGGTCGTTGTCGTGATCTTCATGCTGGCCAAGTTCCAGGAGGGTGCGTGGATCGTCGTGGTCATCGGACCACTGCTCTACTTGGCGTTGATCCGGTTGCACCGTCAGTACGAGGAAGAGGACAACGCTCTGCGGTCTCAGGGTCCCGAAGGATTCATGGTGCGGCCCCGTCGCCGCCATGTGGCGATCGTCCTTGTCGACTCGTTCGACCTCGCCACCGCACGGGCCCTCTCGTATGCGCGGACACTCTCGCAGAATGCCCGAGCAGTGCACTTCGACATTGACCCGAAGGTGACGCGGGACTTGCAGGACCGCTGGGCCGAATTCGGTCCGAAGTGGCTCCCCCTTGACATCATCGAATGCCCTGATCGCCGGCTGGAGCGGGCGTCGATCGAGCTGGTGGCAGATGCAGTGTCCGATGGTGACACCGAGTGCACCGTCTTGCTCCCCCGCCGGTCATTCGCCTCGCGCCTCAGCCGCATCCTCCACGATCGGACTGCTGACTCGATCGCCGCAGCGGTGGCGGTTGTCCCAGACGTGAGCGCCACGATCATTCCCTACAACCTGGCTGATTTCGAGTTGACGACGTCGCTCGAAGCCGAAGAGGAAGAGGGTCGGGCATGGGGCAGCACGCCAGAGATGGACGTCCTGCCGGCCGACGAGAGACTGCGAGAGCGAGCGGGCGGCTCCATGGCCATTGCCGATGCCCAGTGGCGGAGCCGGGCAAAGGTGGCGGGTCGGATCAAGTCAGTCAGGGTCCAGACCGGAGAAGGTGCCTCGAATCTCGAGTGCACCATCTCCGACGGGACGGGATCGCTCATGCTCGTCTTCCAAGGCCGGCCTACGATCCCGGGTATTGAGCCGGGAGCCCGGCTCGTCGTCGAGGGCATGGTCGGATCGTGGCACCAAGGACTCGCCATCTTGAACCCTGACTATGAACTCGTGGCCGGGGCCACCCACCACGACGGCGAACACACCTAGGACGAAGCACGGTCACCACCTGAGCCGATGTCGCTGGGTGGCGGTTGGTAGCGTCAGCGACTGATGAGCATCTCGGCGGGAACGACCCGACTTCTCGGAGACGGCGACGAGAAAGGTACCCCGCCCGCAGACCGGGCATTCCGCCCTGACGTCCAAGGCCTCCGAGCCGTGGCGGTTGGACTGGTCATCGCCTATCACGCGAAGGCGCCGATCATCACTGGCGGTTTCGTAGGCGTCGACGTCTTCTTTGTTATTTCCGGGTTTGTCATCACCGGCCTGCTTCTCCGTGAGCGGACCGAGACTGGTCGGACGTCGCTGCTCGGGTTTTGGGCGCGTCGAGCGAGAAGGATCCTTCCAGCCGCCACCGTTGTTCTCATCGCCACCGTTCTCGCGACCTACCACTTCCAAGGATTCCTCCGCGGCAACGAGGTGGCGGTCGACGGGCGCTGGACGGCGGTCTTCCTCGCCAACTTCCACGCAGCGTGGGTTGGGACGAGTTACTTCGGAGCGCAAGGGACGGTGTCACCGCTCCTGCATTACTGGTCGCTAGCCGTCGAGGAGCAGTTCTATTTCGTCTTCCCTCTGCTCTTCGCTGGTGCGGCCGGGCTAGTGATCGCCCGACGGCGCCACGGAGGGCTGGTGGCGATGCTGGCCGTGGTGATCACTGGGTCACTCGCGCTCAGCATCGTTCAAACCACCTCATCCCCGATTGTGGCGTTCTTCTCTCCGTTTACCCGCGCCTGGGAACTTGCCCTCGGTGCTCTGATAGCGCTTTCGGCCCCCATCGTGCGTCGCGTCCCTTCGTCAGTGGCCGCCGTGGCCACATGGGTTGGCCTCGGTGGCGTGGGACTGGCCGCAGTGCATTTCACGGCAGCGACGCCGTATCCAGGAGTCGCCGTCATCCTCCCGGTCGCCGCCACCGGTCTGGTGATCGCCGGTGGCCTCGTGGCTCCTCGCTTCGGGGCAGAACTCATGCTGGGTTCGTGGCTGGGACTTCGTGGCGGTGAGATTTCTTATGCCCTCTACCTGTGGCATTTTCCGCTGCTGGTGTTCGCTACCCAGCAGTCGGATCACCCGCTTCGCTGGACAGAGCGAGCCGCTCTGATCGGGATCGCCGTTGTGCTGGCCGTGATCACCCGGACTCTCATCGAGAACCCGATTCGTCATTGGCGATCGCTGGCACGGCGCCCTGGTCTCAGCGTTGGCCTCGGGGCAGTCCTGATTACCATGACGCTCCTCGCATGCACACTGCTGATCGAGTCCCACTCGGGAACCACCGGGACCACTGTTGTTCCCAAGCCCGACCATGTTGGCGCCGGTGTGCTCTCCAAGCAGATCGCCACGGCAGCTTCCGAGAACACGGTCCCCTACGCCCTGGCCCCCGCTCCCACCTCAGTCCCCTCGGCGCCGCTTCACTCGCCGCTGCTCTCTGACGCCTGCGTCGCCGCTGTCGCTTCCATGACGGCATCGCCTCCGTGCATCGTTGGCGACCTTCGCGCCACGCGAACGATGGTGCTCCTCGGAGACTCGCAGGCGCTCACGTGGTCGAGTGCCTTCATTGACCTTGGTCGGAGTGATCATTGGAAGGTCGTGGTGCTGGCGGTGCCCGGCTGTCCGCCGTGGCTGACGCCCAACCAATCCGGTGCATCCGGTGTGCCATGTCAACAGTTTCATGCCTATGCAGCCCGTCAAATTGATGCACTCGCCCCAGACCTAGTGGTCATCACCGGGGCACCGAGCGCTACGGGAACACCGGCTGGCGATGAAGCCGGACTCCGGCGACTCCTCACGTCGCTTTCCGGCCACACGACGACCTCCGCGGTCCTCGGTTCGATCCCTTGGTTTGATCGAGCGTGGACGGGCCCGCAGCCGGTCGAGTGCATCGTGGAGCGCCCTGATTCCCTCGCGACGTGCAACCTTCCAGTCGTCACGCTCGAGCGGAGCTTCGGAGCATTCCACGCGGCCATCCGGAGAGGTGCCACGAGGGCCGGAGCCCCGTTCATCCCGGTCGCGTCACTGTTCTGCACCACGACAACATGTCCGGTGATCGTGAATCACCGGATTGTCTATGAGGGCCGCTACCACCTGACCTCACTGTTCTCCAGCTACATCGCTCCAGCTCTCAGCCAGCAACTCAGGGCAGCACTTTCTCGGACCACTCGCTGAGTCTTCCAAGACGCCTGATTCGGGAGACGATTTCGCCCTCGCAGCGGGGCGTGACGTGCGGAGCGTCAAGGCTTTGCTAGAACCGGGGTGTCGCATTGCCATTGTTGGCAGTGCATCATCGTGCCGGAGATCGAGAACCAAGGAGGTGGTCTGTGGGGAGAGCACTCGTCATTGTCGAGTCACCAGCGAAGGCAAAGACCATCGGATCAATCCTTGGACCGAACTTCGTCGTGGAGTCGTCGATCGGCCACATCAGGGATCTTCCTCATGGAGCTGACGAGGTACCCGCGGCCTACAAAGGTGAATCGTGGGCCCGCCTAGCAGTCAACGTCGATGACGGCTTCAAGCCGCTCTATGTGGTCAGTTCGGGCAAGAAGCAGGTTGTCGCCAAACTGAAGGCGCTTCTGAAGGACGTCGACGAGTTGTTCCTCGCGACCGACGAAGACCGAGAGGGAGAGGCCATTGCCTGGCACCTCCTCGAAGTCCTGAACCCGACGGTCCCGGTGAAGCGGATGGTCTTCCACGAGATCACTCGGCCAGCTATCGAGCGCGCCGTTGACGAATCACGGGATCTCGACCGGCGGCTCGTCGATGCCCAGGAGACCCGCCGGATTCTCGACCGGCTCTATGGCTACGAGGTCTCCCCTGTTCTCTGGAAGAAGGTCCTTCCGCGACTGTCCGCCGGACGGGTGCAGTCGGTAGCGACTCGGCTCGTCGTCGAGCGCGAGCGCGAGCGCATGGCCTTCCGAACAGCGTCATGGCATGACGTGGTGGCTCAGATGAATCGAGAGGGCCAGGCCTTCGAGGCTCAGCTCATGGCCGTTGGCGGGGTCCAGTTGGCCGAGGGCAAGGACTTCGATGCTCAGGGGGTGGCAACAGGGAACCGGTCGGTCCGCCTGCTCTCAGAGACCGACGCGGCTGGGATTGCCACCGCTCTCGAGGCGTCGACCCCAACGGTGACATCGGTAACCGAGAAGCCATTCACCTCACGGCCCCAAGCACCGTTCATGACCTCGACCCTTCAGCAGGAAGCCGGTCGCAAGCTCCGTATGAGCGCTCAGTCGGCCATGCGCACCGCACAGGGCCTGTACGAGAAGGGTTGGATCACGTACATGCGAACCGACTCGACGACCCTCTCGAGCGAGGCCATTCACGCGGCGCGCGGTGCAGCAACGCAGCTCTACGGAGCGTCCTACGTCCCTGACGCTCCTCGCCGCTATGACCGCAAGGTCAAGAACGCACAAGAGGCTCACGAGGCGATCCGGCCAGCAGGGGAGACTTTTCGAAGCCCCGAGGAGGCCGGTCGTTCGCTCTCCGGCGATGAATTCCGACTGTACGAACTGATCTGGGTCCGGACAGTGGCATCGCAAATGGCCGACGCCAGAGGGACGCAGGCCCAAGTCAGGATGGCGGCCACCCTTGGCGCTCCAGCGGGATCCCTCGCTGGCGAGGAGGTCACGCTCCAGGCCAATGGGCGCGTCATTAGCTTCCCGGGGTACCGACGGGCCTATGTCGAGGGGGCCGACGACCCTGAAGCCGAGTTGGCGGAGGCCGAGCGGGTCCTTCCGGCGATGGCCGAGGGTGATTCGGTGGTGGTCGACAGGGCGGAAGCGAAGTCGCACACCACACAGCCGCCTGCTCGCTATACCGATGCCAGCTTGGTCAAGAAGATGGAAGAGCTTGGAATCGGGCGGCCATCGACCTACGCCGCCGTCATCTCCACCATTCAGGACCGTGGGTATGTCTGGAAGAAGGGTCCAGCCCTCATTCCAAGCTTCACTGCCTTCGCCGTGGTCAAGCTCCTTGAGACGCATTTTGCTGACCTTGTGGACTACAACTTCACGGCATCGATGGAGGACAGCCTCGATGCCATTGCGTCGGGTACCGAAGAGGCCCTGCCGTGGCTCTCACGCTTCTATTTCGGCCATGACGCTGATGGGGTCGCGGGCCTTGGCCTGAAGGACGCGGTTTCCAATCAACTCGCCGACATCGATCCGGTGGAGATCAACTCGATACCGCTTGGACCTGATCCGGCGACTGGTGAGGCCATCGTCGTCCGTGTTGGGAAGTTCGGCCCCTATCTGAAGCGGGGCGACGAGACAGCGTCGCTGCGCGAGGACCTGTTGCCTGATGAGCTCACTCCGGAGCGGGCAGCTGAGATTCTTGACGCCCCCCAGTCAGATCGGTCGGTCGGTGTTGATCCTGAGACTGGGCTTGATATTTTCGTCAAGGCCGGGCGGTTTGGCCCCTACATCCAACTCGGCGAGGTGGCGGACGGTGAGAAGCCCAAGACAGCGTCTCTGTTGTCGACCATGACGGTCGACACCTTGTCGCTCGACGAGGCGCTCCAACTCCTGTCGCTGCCGCGTCTGGTCGGCCTCGACCCCGAATCTCAGGAAGAGATCCGCTCGCAGAACGGGCGGTACGGCCCCTACCTCACGCGAGGCAAAGACACCCGAAGCCTCACCGCCGAGTCTGAGATCTTTACGGTCTCGCTCGACGAAGCAGTGACTCTTTTTGCTCAGCCAAAGCGCGGTCGTGGGCGAGTGGCTGCGCCTCCGCTCAAGGAGCTCGGTGCTGATCCTGTGACCGGGGAGCCCGTGGTGGTCAAGGAAGGTCGTTTCGGTCCCTACGTGACCGACGGAACTACCAACGCGTCGCTCCGAGTTGGTGACACCGTCGAGGAGATCACCATCGAGCGAGCTGCGGAGCTCCTGGTGATCCGACGCGAGGCTGGGCCGGTGAAGAAGCGCTCGAAGAAGAAGGCTGCAGCCAAGAAGGCACCAGCGAAGAAGAAGGCTGCAGCCAAGAAGGCACCAGCGAAGAAGAAGGCTGCAGCGCCAGAATCACCTGCGGCGGGCTCGACCTCGGACGGGGCGGACTCGGAATCGTGACGAGACGCGGCCGGTTCCTTGTGGTCGAGGGGATCGATGGCTGCGGGAAGTCCACGCAAGTGGCCCGCCTCGCCGGGCTTCGCGGCGCAGTGGCGACACTCGAGCCAGGTGGCACGGAGCTTGGACGCTCACTGCGTCGACTGATCCTGAGCGAGGGTGAACCACCGGCTCCGGTGACTGAGGCATTCCTGCTCGCTGCCGATCGAGCACAGCATGTCGCCGGAGTGATCGAGCCGACGCTGAGGGCTGGCCGAGATGTGGTCTCGGATCGCTACGCCGCCTCGACGATTGCCTATCAAGGGTTTGGTCGTGGCTTGGAGCGCTCAGAACTTGAAACGCTGATCGCCATCGCCACCGGGGGACTCCGGCCCGATGTAACCATCCTGTTGGACCTCCCGGTCTCGGCGGCGGGCGCTCGTCGTGGAGGATCGCCTGACCGGATGGAATCGATGGCGACTGACTTCTTCGAGCGGGTGCGATCGGGTTACCTAGCGTTGGCCCAGGAGCGCCCAGAAGAGTGGGTCGTGCTCGACGCCACGGCGAGTCTGTCGGTGGTCAGCGCGGCCATCGACGAGGCGCTCGAAGAGCGGGGGCTCTCGTGACGACGAGGGATCTCTTCGCCGACGTCCCCGGCCAACGTGCCGCAGTCGCCGAACTGCTGCGGGCGGCGGTCAACCCTGTCCACGCCTATCTCTTCGTTGGTCCTCAAGGAGCGGGTAAGGAGCAGGCAGCCGTGGCCTTCGCCGCTGCTCTCCTCTGTCCCGACGGAGGCTGTGGCACCTGCGGCCATTGCTCGAGGGTCTTCGGCCGTGGCCACCCGGATCTTGTTGTTGCCACCCATGACGGTGTCGCCTACTCGGTGAAAGACGACGTCAGACCACTGACCACCACCGCGCAGCGTCGACCACTTGAAACCTCCCGCCTTGTCGTGATCATCCCTGAGGCGCACTTGCTTGGCGACTCGCTCGGGGCGCTCCTCAAGACCCTTGAGGAGCCACCGGCCACAACGGTGTTCATTCTTCTTGCTGACGATGTGACGAAGAAGATGGCGACCATTCGATCTCGCTGCGTGGTGATCCCATTCGCTGCTCTCTCCAATGAAGCGATTATCGAGTGGCTCGTGGCCAAGGGAATCGACGAGGCCACCGCCACCCAGGCGGCGCAGGGAGCGGCCGGCGACGCTGATCGAGCGATGCTGCTCACCGTTGATGCAGGGTTTGCCGATCGGCTGACGCGGTGGCGAGCGATCCCCGACCTCCTTGATGGGACTGGTGCCGTGGTGGGACGATTGGCCCAGGAGATCAAGGAATCCATGGATGAGGCGGTTGCCCCACTGGTGGCCCAACATGATGCGGAGATGAAGGCCCGTGAGGCTGAGGCAAAGTCCATGGGCGAGCGAGGGGTCGTGGGCCGTACGGAAATCATCGCTCGTAATAAGCGGCAGGTTCGCGCCTACCGGATGATTGAGTTGCGTGCGGGCCTCGGTGTCCTCGCTCGCGTCTATCGAGACCGAATGGCTCAGGCGGCTGCGGCAGACGATGGTGAGACCATCAGGCGATGTGCGACCGCCGTCGACATGGTCTCTTCGATGGCTGCCGATTCAAAGCGGAACCTTCGTGAGGTTCTCTCGCTTGAGGGACTCCTCTTCAACCTTCCGGTGCTCTGAGCACGCCGATCGGGCTTGGTCCGATCTCTGGGAATTAGCCGACCCAACTCCCGCGGCCGCTGCAGAGGTCGAATCCGATAAGGCACCCGCCGGTGTTGCCCCCGCTGATGATGTCTCGGAATGGGATGGCGCCGCCGTAGATGGTGGATGCATTCATGAACGTTCCAGCGACTGCCGATCGGGCGGCCCACATTGGTGCCCCCACGCTTGTCCCACCAACTTTGAACCAGCCCTTTTGGTTGTTGTACGCGGTGCTGTCGTAGATCGAGACACCTGATGCCGGGTCCGCCACAAGCGAGACATCCGGTGTCGAGCGCTTCCCGGCACAGGCAGTCTGTGCGTACTGGCTGAATGCCGCTTGGGCCGCGGTGGCCGTCTCGAAGGCACTGCAGCCGCCGCCACCTCGAGCCCAGCCGGTCTCTGAAGAGAACACGCCACCGGTGAAGTTCAGTGTCGTTCCTCCGACCGAGATCACGTTGGGTGATGACGAAGGGTATTGAGCAGGAAGGCCGGCATCGCCGGCTGCCACGAAGTAGCTGACACCGGGAGTGGTGAAGTGCGAGTCGTAGGTGGTCTCGGCCGCTGACTCTGTGGTGTCCCAGCTGTTCGAGACGTAGGTGGCCTTCGATGACGCATAGTCCTCGGCGACCATCAGGTCGGAGAGGTTGGCGCTCTTCGCTTCAACGAGGAGGATTTTCGCTCCCGGGGCGATCGCATGGGCGATCTGAATATCGAGACTTATCTCGAAGGCCCAGAGCGCGTTGGTTGCCGGGAGTCTGTTCGTCCCGGTCTGGCTGACCTGGGTGAAGCATCCATTGGCGACTGTGCAGGCGGGGAGCCCGTACTGCTTCGAGAAGACGGCGAGATCTGAGGCGGCAGTGGGATCATGGTAGGCATCGACGATGGCGACGGTCTTTCCTGCCCCCGCGGTCATTGAGGTTGACCATCCGTAGACGGCCTTTATCGCCGCCGGCGAAAGACCGGTGGGCGTGGCCAAGGTGGTGACTTGTCCTGATGCCACGTCACTACTGATCCACGCCATACAGCTCGCTTCATCAGGCACCGTGGCAGCGCAGGCTCGCTCGGCTCTTGGGGTGTCGTCGTCGACGGCAGGTCCTCGTTGCGGACCAGCGGCGCCAGCGGGAAGGACGGCGACCATGGTGACGGCGAGAGAGAACGTCGCAGTAACAGCAATTCCGACGAGACGATTTTTCATTGATCCTCTTTCGAATTGAGTACCCACGAAGGTACTTCCGCTGCCATTGTTCTCTGAGGATGGGAGTCCGGCGACCCCGGGGTCCCGCATTGTCGATGGCCACTGGGAGCCTGACCGTGTGTCGCGTGCCGACGTACTACCGTCAGTGCCTGTGCCGAAGCTCCTCATTGTCTGTACTGCCAATCAGTGCAGGTCTCCAGTCGCTGGAGCCCTCCTTGCTCGTCACGCTCAACGTCGGTGTCCCGACCTTGAGATCACGACCGCCGGTTTCCTTCAATCAGGATCCCCAGCTCCTGAAGAGGTGCTCAATGCCGCAGCCAGGTTCGGGCTCGATCTGGACTCGCACCGGAGTCTTGAGGTCAGCGAGGACCTCCTGCTGCAAAATGACCTGATTCTCGGCCTCACGAGGCGCCACGTCAGGGAGATTGCCGTGGCGGCTCCTTCAACGTGGCCTCGAACCTTCACGCTCCGCCAGCTCGTCCGCCTGGGCGAAGCGGTCGGGCCCCGGCCCCCCTCGCAGCCGATCAGCGAGTGGCTTGCGCTCCTTCACGCCAACCGGACGTCGGCTGATCTCCTCGGAGCTGACCCCATTGATGATGTGGTGGATCCCACGGGTGGCCCGTCCGAGGGCTACGACCTTCTGGCCGAGGATCTCTCGCACCTCACGCGAGCCGTCGTTGACCTTCTCTGGCCCGTTCAGCGCTAGGGCTTGGGAGCACGAAGACCGAACCCCGACAATTCGGGAACGGAGTGGAGCTCGACCGACCTTGATCGAGGGAGTCCGATCTCGCTCGGGAAGCGAGGCTCGGTGCGTCAGATTACGACCGAGAGGCCCGTTCACGCTCCCGTGGTGACGTGAGGGCAACGCTGCCGGCGTCGTCTGAAGGCCATACGGCAGTTCGGGTAACCTGAGGTCCCTGCCTGGATAGCTCAGTGGTAGAGCAACGCACTCGTAATGCGTAGGTCGTGGGTTCAATCCCCACTCCAGGCTCCAGCGAGAATCGCGCCTTGGGGCGCCACGAACGGGGCACGTCTATGCGGCAGCGCGTGGGAGTGTGGTCAGAGCTGATTGACTGCGGTTCGGAACGCCTCTGAACGCTCACGCCAGTTCCGGAATTGACTGAAACTGGGAGCAGCTGGCGAGAGGAGGACCACACCATCAGGTGCTGCCCAGCGGGCGGCCACCTCGGTGGCAGAGGTGATGTCGGGTGCCACGGTGGTGGCGGTCGATTCGGTCATGGCGCCAATTTGCTCAACCAAGCCCTCCCCGGAGTCAGGGAGCCCTACGACGAGGGTGGGCGCCTCTCGCCGGGCGAGGACATTGACCAGTTCGGCGTACTCAATTCCTCTGTCGAAGCCCCCGATGAGGATGGCTAAGCGTTCTCCTTCGAACGCCTTGATGGCCGCCAGCGTAGGCAGCACATTTGTGGCCAACGAGTCGTCGACGAAGCGAACGCCTCCGTGGTGGCCTATTTCGGTCAGCCGTCCCGGTAAGCCAACGAAACCCTCCGCTGCGTGAGCGAGGGCTTCGTCATCACTCTCGGCACCGAACGCTCTCAGAGCGCAGCGTGCCAACTCGGCGTTGGCGAGGTTGTGTTCTCCAAGTAGCCCCAGCGATTGGGCCCACGCACCGGCGACGCCGTCGCTCCAGCGGACGTCACCGCCGAGCAGATGGGCCTTGTCCCTCAAAGGGTCGCTGCGTTGCTGGGCGATGGTGATCCCTGCCCCAGGAAGTGAGGTCAGCGAGAGTTTGTCGGCGTGGTATCGCTCGACCGAACGGTGCCAGTCAAGATGGTCGACTGAGAGAGAGGTCACCACCACCACGCCTGGCGGATCGGCGATGTCGAGGGCCTGGAAGCTCGATGTCTCCACGATCAGCACGTCGAGATCCTGAGGCACCGAGGGGTCGAAGGGGGGTCGACCAAGGTTGCCGGTGACCTCAGTCCGGAGGCCGAGACCACCGAGCAGATGCCCGAGGATGCTCGCCGTGGTGCTTTTGCCCTTGGTGCCCGTGACGCAGATCACGCGACTCGGGTCGAGGTCATGGAGGGTCAACCCGACGCCCCCCACGATCGCCACACCGCCTGACTCGAGTGCGATCACGTCGTCTCGGTACCGAGAGATTCCAGGACTCTTGATGACCACGTCGCAGGACTCGAGGAGGCCCAAACCTCCGTGGTCAGTGGCGACGACCTCGGCCCCCTCAAGGGTGGCGTCGTGAGCGTCGTCGACGAAGACGACGTCGCTGGTCAACTCCCTGAGCCGGAGGGCTGCCGCCCGACCCTCGACACCCACTCCAAAGACGCCCACTCGGGCGCTTCTGAGATCAGTCCAGCCGATTGGGTGTCGCATAGCGCTCCGGAATAAAGGTGACGTCAGGGTGCGATCCGTTGGCGAGACTGAGTTCAGGGAGGCGTCGGACTTCCTCAGCGAGAGCCTGGAGATGGCCGTCACTGGAACGATCAGGCCGACTCGCTGCGGCCAGGAGTGCCTCACGGCACTCTGCTTCATCACCGACGCATTCAAAGGGTCGGGCAGCATCGCTGGCTCCAACGAGAACTCGGAGTTGCTGGCTGAGATCAGGGTTCTCGAGCGGCTCGCGGCCACTGAAGATGGATCGGAGCTGTTCAGGGGTGAGGTGAGGGGCGAGAACGAGGTCGATGAAGAGGCATTTGTCGCAGACGCCGCACCAGTCATCGAGACGGCGGTTCGGGTCTTGATGGAAGGCTCGGTTACATGATCGGAAGACATGGTGGTACTCATCAAGGCCGGCGAAGACCTCGGCGATGGATACCTCGGAGCGGTCCCTGAGCCATGAGAAGTACTCGAGGCCTTGGATCCGGCCAGCAACGAGTGTGCGGAAGCCAGCTTCGAAGTCGGCTCCTTTCGACCACTGGTGATTGACGGGCCCGCTGGGCCCTTGCGTGGTGGCTGAGGACGCGGAGCGCTCGTTGGACATCGCCACGGCCTCGAAGCCACACGCCATTGCGGTGAGGACGGCGAGCGCCGAGAGAACTCCGGTGACGGGAACGTGGCCGTTGAGGTAGCCCCGTGTGGCCGATTCAAGGACCTTGGGGTCGAGCGATCGCTCGGCCCTGATGACGGTGAGACCAGTGACTGCCGCCGCCTCTTCAATGGCAGCGAATCGAGCTCCGGGCCGCTCGGCCACGAAGAGCGCCGCCCTCTCGGCCTGGCCTGCAAGTTCAGCGACGGTGACGATCGAATCGAGTCCGCCCCCGAACGGGATGAGCACTGATCCGGTACCCAAGGTGGTCGGTTCCGGAGCCGGGAGTCCTTCGGGTCCTGAGATTTCCATGGCGGAGAGGTCGAGATCGTTCTTGAGGGCGAACTCACCGAGGCCTTCGACGAGGTAGGTCCGGAGGAACGAGCGCTCCGCCGGCGTCGAAGGGAGAGAGCCGAGATCCACCACGAGTGGTGCTCTGGTCTTCAGGTACGAGACGCCGGCGAGGAGGAAGTACAGCACCGCTGCGGCCTCGACGCCCGGCTGAGAAAGATCACCGTCTGGGATGGTGACCGTTTCGGTGAAGTCCTCGCCACCACACGCGTAATGACACCGAAGGGAGCAGTGCGTGACATCAATCTCGAACCCGACGTAGGTGAAGGTGCTCGGATCGCTCATGGGTCTCCTGATGCTACGGCCTGGCGATCACCCGGTTCGGGCCCCTCGAGCCATGCCACCACGCCAAAGCGGCCGCAGGGTCGGGCGCTGCGGTCCGAGAAGAGGCGCACATCATCGGTGCGGACGGCCGAAGCGGTGATCTCCGACGCTCGAACGCCGGCGGCCTCGAGGCTCAGGACGCACGCCTCCGAAAGATCGATGTGTGGCCGAGGTGAGCGTTCATGGATGATGCGACTTGAGCTCGACCCGAACAAGGTGCGGAATTGCTCAGCGACGTCCTCGCCGACTTCGAAGCGCTCAAGATCGATCGACGGACCAATCACGCAGCGCAGTCGCTCGATCTGAGCCCCAAGACCGACCATGGCACGCACGGTGGCAGGCAGCACCCCTGCGACCAGGCCTCTCCAGCCGGCGTGAGCCAACCCCAGCACACCGGCGTCCTGGTCGACAAGGACCACCGGGGCACAGTCGGCAACCATGACGCAGAGGCGGAGTTCTGCGGTGGTGGTGACGACTGCATCAGTCCCGGTGAGTGCGTGCTCGATCACCTGCGCTCCTCGACCGCGCTCAGCGTCGCCCACGACGGCCACACGCGTTCCGTGAACTTGATCCATGAACACCAGGTCATCGAGTCCGACCTCAGCGCAGGCGGCCACCCGTCGCCGATTCTCGATCACGGCCTCGTCGTCATCACCGACGTGGAGACCAAGATTGAGCGAGGCATAGGGCCCTTCAGAGACCCCGCCATGCCGAGTGGTCACGAATCCTCGAGCACCCGATCCATTGAGATGGTCCAGCACGATGATGGTGGCTTCGCCGTCAAGGCTGCTTCCGCTCATGTCAGGCACCAACACACCCAGGGCAGAGCCCAGTGACCTCAAGTGAGTGCGAGAGGTCGCTGAAGCCGCTCGAGGCGGCGACTTCGCTGGCCCATCGCTCGACAGCAGGAGCGTGGAGTTCCTCGACGCGCCCGCAGGATCGGCATCGGAGGTGGTGGTGATGTTCGTCCGCACCGCACCGTCGATACAGCGCTTCGCCCGCGTCATTTCGAATGACGTCGACCTCGCCGCGGTCGGTCATCTGGCGCAGTTGGGCGTAGACGGTGGCGAGGCCGACCCGCTGACCATCGGATCGGAGTGTGGCGTGCAGATCCTGAGCGGATTGGAAGCCAGTCGCGCTCGAGAGAATTTCCTCAACCGCCCGACGCTGGCGAGTCATCCGGATTGGCTGTTCGGGAGCGGACGGCACTCCTAGATTGTAACCGTTCTCGTTCTTCGCTACGGTGCTTATCGGAATCGGAATGATTCCAGAGAAGCAGCTCGAGGGAGGTGAAGGACAGATGAAGATCAGCACTGTCCCCCGTCTCGCCTGTTTTGCACTTCTCGGGGCCTCCCTTCTCGTTTCGGCATGTACGGCCCCTCCAAGCGGACGGACGAATGATGGCCGGCTCAAGGTGGTGGCGGCCGAGAGTCCGTGGGGCTCTGTTGCCCAAGCCATCGGAGGCGATCGGGTGGCGGTGACGTCCCTGGTCTCTCTCCCCAATACCGATCCCCACGAGTTCACGCCATCCGCGGTTCAAGCGGCCGCAGTCTCCACCGCAGCCCTGGTCATTGACAACGGCCTCGGGTACGACACGTTCATGGAGCAACTGCTTGCTCCAGGGGCGGCTGGCTCTCGGCGGGTGGTCACTGCCGCTGCGGTGCTCCAGGTGACCTCGACGACGGCCAATCCACATCTCTGGTACTCGATTCGACGTGTGCCCGAGGTGGCGAACGCCATCGAACGAGCTCTTGAGGCGCAGGATCCTGCTGGTACCGATGTGTTCCGTCAGCGCTTGGCTGACTTCATCGACTCTCTGGAGCCCATCACGACCGCTCTTGGCGACATCAGACGCGAGCGTGGCGGGTCAGCCGTGGCCCAGACCGAGCGAGTTGCTGGCTATCTCCTCGCCGAGGCAGGTCTTCGTGTGTCCTCGCCCGAAGGATTCGCTCGAGCCGTCGAAGCTGGCCGTGAGCCCGACGCTCTTTCGGCAGCATCGATGAGTCGCCTGCTCAGTGCTGGCCACGCCGATGCGCTGGTAGTGAACATTCAAGCGACAAGCGCGGCGACGACCCAAGCGATCGCCGAGGCTCGTCGTGGTTCGGTCCCGATCGTTGAGGTCACCGAGACGAATCAGCCGGTGGGGACCAGCTTTGCGGCGTGGCAGCGTCGCCAGGTCGCCTTGCTCTCTCGAAGCATGGGGGTTGGACCATGAGCTCGTCGGGCGTGGTGCATCTGGCCGATCTCGTGGCGGGCTACGACGATCATCGCGTGCTGCGCCATCTCGACCTCGATGTCTCGAGTGGGGAGATCATTGCCGTGCTCGGGCCGAACGGCTCAGGAAAGACGACCTTGATCCGGGTGCTTCTCGGTCTCCTCGAACCCTCGTCCGGCGTGGTTGAGGTCCTCGGTTCCTCACCCCGGGCGGCGAGGGGCCATGTCGGCTACGTGCCCCAGCACCGGGGCTTCGATCGTGATCTCCCGTTGCGTGGACGCGAACTCGTCGAGCTTGGCCTCACGGGAAACCGGATTGGTCTGCCGTGGCCGAGGGCGTCTGTCCGCCGCGAGGTTGACGCGGCGATCGCGGCAGTTGGTGCTACGAAGTTTGCTGATGTGCCGATCGGGATGCTCTCCGGGGGGGAGCAGCAACGTTTGCGAATTGCTCAAGCATTGCTCGGCACCCCTGAGCTCCTTCTCCTCGACGAGCCTCTCCTGGCGCTGGACCCTGCGCGGCAGGCCGAGGTGGTGGCGATCATCGACGCCCACCGGCGGGCCACGCAGACCGCAGTGCTCTTCGTCACTCATGAGGTCAACCCAATTCTCCCGATCGTGGACCGCATCGTCTATCTCGTCGCTGGTCGAGCCGCCATTGGTGCACCGGAGGAGGTCCTCACCACGGAGACCCTGAGCTCGCTCTACGGGGCTCCGGTCGAGGTCCTCGAAGCCGGCGGGAGACTGCTCGTGGTCGCAGGTGATGAGTCGGCAAGTGGGCTTCTGGGCCATCACCATCACGATCACGACCACGACCACGACCATCAAGGTGAGCGAGGGGGCCGACCATGGGGTTGAGCGAGTACCTCTCCCTGCCATTCGCGCAACACGCGCTCATCGCCGGAACCCTCATTGCGGTGACCTGCGGGTTGATTGGACCATTCGTGGTGATGCGACAGATGGCCTTCGCCGTCCACGGCGCAGCGGAACTGTCGTTCACCGGCGCCGCGGCAGGTCTCGTGGTGGCGTCGAACCCCGTGGCCGGGGCACTGGTGGGGTCGGTGGCGGTGGCAGGGATCCTCGGCGTGATGGGTGATCGCCCAAGGGAGCGTGATTCGTCCATCGGGGTCGTCCTGGCGGCAGGCCTCGGTCTTGGCGTGCTGTTGCTCAGTCGCTATAACGGATTTGCTGCCGCGGCCACCAACATCCTCTTCGGCGACATCTTTGGCATCTCGACGTCGCAGGTGATCTTGCTGGTGGGCCTCGCCCTGGGGGTAACCCTCGTGATGGGTGTGATCTACCGACCGCTCCTGTTCGCTTCGGTCGATCCTGAGCTGGCAGCAGCACGTGGTGTCCCGACTCGGCTGCTCGGCGTGGTCTTTCTCATGGTGTTGGCCATCACGGTCACTGAGGCTGCCCAGGTCGTCGGGACCCTGCTGGTCCTTTCCCTCGCCATCACGCCAGCGGCTGCGGCCCAGCGACTCGCCACGGCACCCCTGACAGTGACGATCACCTCCGTGATTCTGGCGCTGGTGGCTACCGATGGTGGTCTGCTGTTGTCGCTCAGCGGCACCACGATCCCTCCGACAGTGTTCGTGACTGGCATCAGCTTCGGCCTCTACCTCGTGGCGCGCCTCGCGGGGCCGGGGCTGAGTCGCCGCCGCCATCGGCGGTTGGCTCTGATCCGGTCAGCCGGTGTGGCGTGAGCGACTCTCGTTCCTGAGGCGAAGCGAGGCCACGCGGGACGACTCGAGAGGCCCTTGAGGGTTATCCGAAGAGCTTCGAGTAGTCGGCGCCACGGCGCAGGTGGTGACCACCGTCGACGCCGAGGTGTTCACCGGTGATCCAGGCGGCATCGTCACTGGCGAGGAAGGTCACCGCTGCGGCGACATCGTCGACGGTCCCGACTCGCGAGAGTGGCATCTGCTCGAGGTAGTCCTCAAGGAGCGCTCCGCCAGCGGTGATAAACGACATCAGTTCGTCGTCGATGATCCCCGGCTGGACGACGTTGACCCGGATCCCGTGCTCGCCGAGTTCCTCGGCTGCGTAGTCACACAGCGACTCAATGCCAGCTTTCGACATGCCGTAGGCCCAGAGCCACCGGTGGGGAAAGTGTCCAGCGCCGGAACTCATCAGGACAATGGACCCCGCCGCCTTGGGGATCATGACTCGGGCCGCGTGCTTGACCGACAGGAAGGAGCCCACGAGGTTGAGATCGACTGTTGCCCGAACGCCGGCCGCGTCAGCGTCGACGATGGACCCCATGTGATGTGAGCCACCGGCACAGGCGAAGACGACGTCGAGAGTGCCGGTGACGGCTTCCGCCACGTCAACGGCCGCTGCGATCTGCTCCTCGATGGTCACGTCGGCAACGATGTGACGGACCGTGGCCCGGGGGACCGCCGCCTCGATCTGCGCCACGGCGGTCTGGAGCTTCTCCGCAGTTCTGCCGCAGATGGTCACTGCTGCACCCAGCGAGGCGAAGCGAGTGGCAGTGGCCAACCCAATCCCCGATCCTCCACCGGTCACGAGCACGTTTTTAGAAGTGAATGACGAAAGAGTCATGGTGCCCTCCTAGGCAGGTCCGGCGCCGACTTTGGCGCCTGGGGTGAAGGTGACGGGCATCGACTCGATGCCACTCACGAAGTTTGCATCACGGTGCGCAAGGGGCTCGTCACTGGCTCTGGTCAGGTCTGGCATCCGCTCGAGCAGACGATCGACCATGGTGCGCATCTCGAGCCGGGCCAGTTGATTCCCAAGGCAGAAGTGGGCTCCGAAGCCGAAGGCCACGTGGTCGTTGGGTGTCCGGGCGATGTCGAAGCTGTGGGGGTCGCTAAAGACTTCCTCGTCTCGATTCGCGGAGGGGTACAGCAGGAGCAGTTCGTCGCCCTCGGGGATCGTGACCCCTCTGATCTCGACGTCGCGGGTCGTGGTGCGCGCCATGTTCTTGATCGGGGTCACCCACCGGAGCATCTCTTCAATGGCCAGATTGAGGCCTGACCGGTCAGCCCTGAGGGTGGCCATCTGCTCGGGATTCGCCATGAGTGCCTCGACGCCGCCGGAGATGACGTGACGGGTGGTCTCGTCACCCCCGATCACGATCAGGAGGGTTTCGTGGATCAGGGAGTCATCGTCGAGGCTGTCGCCACCGGTGTCGCCGGCGTGGGTCAGGATACCGATCAGGTCATCGTCCTTCCCCGTGCGGCGACGGTCCTCGATGACGCCAGAGATGTACGTCGTGTACTCAGAGAAAGCGGTAATCATGTTCTCGAGCATGACGAGGTCCTCAGTGCCCTGACCTTTCATCATGTCGTCGCTCCATCGGAGCAGGTCACTGCGATCCTCGGGCAGCACACCCAGCATGTTGCCGATGACGATAAGGGGAAGGGGAGCAGCGATGTCGGCCACGAAGTCGCACTCGCCCTGCTCGATGACCTGGTCGATGATGGCGTCACAGATTCGACCCAGTTCAGCTTCCATCGCCCGCACCCGCACTGGCGTGAATCCCGCCGAGACCAGTCGACGCCGCTCGTGGTGCATCGGGGCATCCATGTCAATCATCATCGGTAACGGCCCCATGCCTGGCCGGATTCCTCCAGCGTTCGAGAAGGTCTCCGGGTCCTTTGAGGCATCCTTGATATCGCGGTGTTTGGTGATGCCCCAGACCTTGTTGGCCTCGTCGTAGAAGACCGGTTGGTTCGCACGCATCCACTCGAAGGCGGGGTACGGGTTGCGTCCGTAGAACCCACCGTCGATGAGATCAATCCAAGGTTGGCTGTCGCTCATTGCTCCCCCTCGAGGTTTTTGACTCCCGCGTGGAAACTAGCCGCACAGGGTGGTGGAATAGCAAAGGTGTCCCGCAACGTCCTCAACGGTGAGCTTCAGGCGTGCTCGTGTGAGAAGAACACGGGGTGCGGTCGCGAGCACTGGAGCATCTGGGGTGCCCCGACAATCTGTGTGGTGGTCACCGATGAATTCCTCCGCTACTACGTCGCTCGAGGCATTGACCTGAGGAAGCCGGCTCCTGAGGTGAGAGGGCCTGGTCTCCGTGCGGGAGATGTGTGGTGCATGGGGGCCGCCCGCTGGAGCGAAGCCAGGCATGCCGGAGTGGCGCCGCCAGTCCTCTTGGCGTCGACGCCGCTGGAAGCACTCGAGTGGGTCGAGCTCTCGGACCTGATGGCCAGCGCCATGATCGATGAGGATCACGCTGACTCTTGAGATGTCCTTCGGCAGTCCTAGAAACAGAGGCCTAGGTTGGAGACGTGGCAGACCAGGCTGATTTTCAGAGGCAAGCCATGGTCCACATGGAGGGCCTCTATTCGGCTGCACTGCGCATGACGAGGAATCAGGCTGACGCCGAGGATCTTGTCCAAGAGACATTCCTCAAGGCGTATCGAGCCTTCGGGGGCTTTGAGGAGGGAACCAACCTTCGGGCGTGGCTCTATCGGATCCTGACCAACACCTATATCAACACCTATCGGGCTCGACAACGTCGGCCCGAGATCACTGACGTTGAAGACGTCGAGGATCTCTACCTCTACAAGCGGCTGGTCGACACCGATGGCACTCTCGGGCGGAGCGCGGAGGATGAGGCCTTGGCCGGGATTACCGACAGCGGCCTGAAGGCTGCACTCGAAGCGCTCCCCGAGGCCTTCCGCATCGCTGTCGTGCTGGCCGATGTCGAAGGATTTAGTTACGCCGAGATCGCCGAGATCACTCAGGTTCCCATCGGGACGGTGATGAGTCGTATTCATCGGGGAAGAAGAGCCCTTCAAAAGGCGTTGCTTCCTCTTGCAGAGGCACGCGGGATCGTGCCGGTGGCGCAACCATGAAGAACACGACTCGATGCATGTGGCTCGCCGCCCACGCACAGACGGAGAGCAGCCCATGGACGAGATCATGAACGAGCAGGCGATCAATCAACCGGTTGGGTCGGAGGCCGGAAACGGGCCCTTGAGCATCGAGTGCGATGAGGCCGTCCACCAGCTGTATCACTACCTCGACGGCGAACTCACCGAAGAGCGCCGCTCCCAGATTTCCCGACACCTCGATGACTGCTCGCCCTGTGGCGCGGCAGCTCACTTCGAGGCCGAGTTGCGCCATGTGATCGCTGATCGATGCCGCGATCGAGTACCCGAAGCGCTCATTGAGCGTGTGGCACTGTCGATTAACGAAGAACAGCGTCACGGTACCGATGGCTGAGGCGTCAGTCCACCGGAATCCTCCAGCCTTCCTCGATGTCGAACTGGCGACCCACCTCGGCGGGGTGATGGCGCGGCGCCATCGGCTGCCGGCCTCGTATCGGCCCGGCGGCCTCGAACGCCAGCTCGATGAGCTCACTGTTCTCGCGCAGGAACGCGTGGCGGCGGAGTCACGGCTTCAGCCGCCGAACCGACCATCTGCTCGGGTGGTCGACCGTGCCGACTGGGTGTCGCTCAACGTTCTGAGCGTCGAACGCCTTATCGGTCCGCCCATGGCCCGGGTGGCCGAGCGCCGGAGGCGCAGGCCACCAGCGATCTTGGAACGGGCGAGTGCACGATCCTCGGCGGCTCAGCTCGCCGCTGTCCTTGCGTGGATGTCGACTCGAGTACTCGGCCAGTACGACATTTTGGTCGGCGAAGAGGCCAGTGCGAACGAGGACGTCATTAGCTATGTCGGTCCAAACATCGTCGCGCTCGAGCAGCGCCATGGCTTCGATCCAGGCCAGTTCCGCCTGTGGTTGGCGCTCCATGAGACGAGCCACCGGGCGCAGTTCACCGGCGCTGACTGGGTCCGGCCGTATTTTTTGAGTTTGGTCGAGGAAATCGTCGGCGCACTCGCCACCAGCGGCTCAGACCTTCTGGTTGGAGTGCTGCGATCCGTGCGCGCCATCGCTCAGGGCCGCAATCCAATGGAGGAAATGGGAATGGCCGGTCTCCTCGCCACCGACGCCCAGCTCAAAGCGCTGCGTCGGCTCACCGCGCTGATGAGCGTTCTCGAGGGCCATGGCGAGGTGATCATGGATGTTGCGGCACAGGATCTCGTTCCGGACCACGGTCGCTTCCACGATGTCCTTCGGACGAGACGCTCTTCGCCCGGCGCCCCGGCCAGAGTGCTCAATCAGATTCTCGGACTTGAGGCCAAGCTCCGGCAGTACGACGATGGAGAGCGATTCGTTCGACGTCTCCGCCAAGCAGGCGGTCCTGAGCTCGTCCGCCAGCTGTTCGACGGCCCAGATCAGATGCCGTCGCTGGCTGAACTTCTTGATCCCGAAATGTGGTTAGAGCGCTCGTCGAGTTCGACGCGATGACGGGAGAACTCCCGGGCACCGCCGGTTCTCCGGATACCTCGGTGCTCATCGAAGACCTTCTCAGCCGATGCACTTTCGGCTCTGGGACCAGCACAATCGCCGTTGCCTGTTCGGGGGGGCCTGACTCCACTGCTCTGGCAGTTCTGGCGGCTTCCACGGGCCGACCAGTCGTCCTGCACCACGTTGACCATGGGATCCGCCCAGGCAGTGGCGGAGACATCGCAGTGGTCGAGGGTCTTGCGAAGCGACTTGGCGCCGATGTGATGGCGTATCGGGTGGAGGTCGGTTCGGCCTCGAACCTCGAAGAGACGGCGCGCCGTGCGCGACGAGCGGTACTGCCAGCGGGGGTGGCCACGGGCCACACCATGGACGATCAGGCGGAGACGGTGCTGATCAACCTGCTCCGCGGGACAGGGATCAGCGGCCTCGGGGCGATGGAACCCGGGCCGAGACATCCGATCCTCGGCCTCCGGCGAAGCGAGACCCACGCCGTGTGCGAGCAGCTCGATCTTGGACCAGTCCACGATGAGTCCAATGCCGATACCGAGATCCTCCGCAATGATGTCCGAGCCCGCCTCCTGCCACTTCTCGGGGAGATGTCGCACCGCGATCCGGTCCCACTTCTGGCGCGCTTGGCTCGACATGCTCGCTCCGAGAGCGAACTGCTCGATGACCTTGCCGCTCTCGTCATCACCGACCCCCAGGAGGTTTCGGACCTTCGTGCTGCGCCCACACCGCTCGCCCTTCGCTCCCTGAGGGCATGGCTCACCGAGGCGCGTTCGACCGAGGTCTCCGCTCATCCACCAACGACGGCAGAGCTTGATCGAACAATGGCTGTGGTTGAGGGCCGAGCGCGATCCACTGAGCTCGCCGGAGGGCTGCGACTGCTTCGGACGAAGGGACGGCTGCGAGTGGAGCAACCCGCGACAGGTACGCTTCGCCGGGTGGAGCCAAAGGCCATCGATCGCGTCGCACCGGCATGGGCCGAGAAGGACCTCGGAGACATCTTGATCTCGGGTGATGCGATTCGCGCTCGTGTGGCAGAGCTCGGAGCGGAAATCACGGCTGACTACGCCGAGAACCCACCTCTGCTGGTGTGCGTCTTGAAGGGGGCGATGCACTTCATCAGCGACCTGTCGAGGGCCATTGAACTCCCGGTCGAAATCGACTTCATGGCTGTTTCGTCGTATGGATCAGCGACGAAGACCTCTGGCGTTGTCCGCATCGTGAAAGACCTTGATGCAGATTTGACCGATCGTCATGTCCTGGTCGTCGAGGACATCGTGGATTCCGGTCTGACGCTGAACTACTTGCGCAAATACCTTGGAGCCCGGAAGCCGGCGTCGATTGAGGTCTGTGCTTTGTTGATCAAAGAAGGTGAGCAGCGCGTCGAGCAAGTTCTGCGCTACACCGGCTTTACCATCCCGCCGACGTTCGTCGTGGGCTACGGCCTCGACGTCGCCGAGCGCTTCAGGAATCTTCAAGACGTTTATACCTACGTGGGGGATGAAACGGGTTAATCGCCCAGATCGTTCCTGCCATACGAAAACCAGCCAATCGAGCGTCGTCAGGGGCGCCGAAAGTGAGACCAGATGAGCGTTGACACCGAACGGATTGAGCGCTGTGTTCGAGAGATCCTTGAGGCGATCGGCGAAGATCCCTCACGCGACGGGCTTCTCGACACCCCTCGGCGCGTTGCTGCCATGTACAACGAGCTCTTCGAGGGCCTCGAGGCAGATCCGCGTGACCACCTCAAGGTCACCTTTGAAGAAGAGCATGACGAGATGGTCATGGTCCGTGACATCCCCTTCACGTCGCTGTGTGAGCACCACATGGTGCCCTTCATGGGCAAGGCGCATGTGGCCTATATTCCCGGCGAGCATGGACAAATCACTGGGCTTTCAAAGTTGGCGCGCCTCGTCGACGGCTACGCCCGACGTCTCCAGGTTCAAGAGCGCATGACGCGTCAGGTTGCCGATGCCATTGACGAGATCCTCAAGCCGAAGGGCGCTCTTGTGGTGATTGAGGCTGAGCATCTCTGCATGTCAATGCGAGGGGTCAAGAAGCCTGGCTCTGTCACGGTGACGTCTGCTGTGCGGGGGATTTTCCGCCACGATGCAATCACGCGGAACGAGGCAATGCAGTTCATCCAAGGGCGTTGAGTCATCGGTGGGCTCCCGCTTGGGTAGCGTGAGCCCCATGGATGGCCGTCAGATACCGCTCGTGATGGGCGTCGTGAACGTCACCGCGGACTCGTTTTTCCCTGGCTCACGCACTGCCGAGATCGACGCCTCGATCGAACGCGGCCTCCGCCTCTTTGCTGAAGGGGCAGCCATTGTTGATGTTGGCGGCGAGTCGAGTCGACCTGGTGCAACCCCCGTGGCAGAGGCTGACGAGCTCGCCAGGGTGATCCCCGTGATCGAGGCGCTCAGTCGCGCCGGCCGAGTCAGTGTGGACACTGTCAAGCCAGCAGTGGCCCGAGCCGCTGCCGCTGCAGGATCGACCTTGATCAACGATGTCAGCGGGACCCTGGCCGTTGTCGCTGCGGAGCTCGGCATCGGTTGGGTGGCGATGCACGCTCAAGGCACCCCGTCGACCATGCAGGACGATCCGCGCTACGACGATGTGGTGGCCGAAGTAGCGAAGTGGCTCGACGATGCAGCGACTGCCGCATCGAAGGCCGGGGTTGGAGAGATCTGGCTCGATTCGGGTATTGGATTCGGGAAGGCCGCGGCCCACAACTGGTCCCTCCTTCGCCACACGGACGTGCTGGCGTCGCTTGCCGAGCGTCATGGGGCACAGGTGTTGGTGGGAACGAGCAGGAAGCGGTTCCTCGGCGATGGTCCCGCTGGGGTGCTCGAGGTTGATGACCGCCTCGGAGGGTCTCTGGCGACAGCGATCGCAGCGATTAAGGGCGGAGCTCAAATGGTGAGGGTCCATGATGTGGACGCGACGGTGCAGGCAACTCGGCTCATGGCCGAAGAGATGGTGGCGTGATGAAATCAAAATGGGCGTCAGGAATCCCACCGAGGAATCTGACCTGGGTGCTCCCCGAGGTGCTCGCTGCGGCGGAGCGACCCGGTGGGCAGTCGGCGACGCATCGAAAGGTCAGGCGCCAAGAAGAGATCATCTGGCTTCGTGAGAACGATTTCAACGTCGTGATCTCGATTCTTGAGGCGCCACAGAACCTGGCGGCCTATGCCGAACTGGGGTTGGCCTCGAGCCACCACCCGATTCCGACCATCGGTGATCTGACTCCCTCGCTGACGGCTCTGTATGCCGAGATGGTGACTCGCCAGCGCCGAGGCGAGAAGGTACTGGTTCACGGCGATGAGCTGGGTGATCGAACGATCGGCATCGTGGCGGGCTACCTGGTCTGGTCCGGACGTCTCGAGGGGGCTCCACTCGCGACGTCGGTGATCGAGCGACTGTTCGGCCGACAGCTTGGGCCGGCTGGTCGCGGCATCATCGCCACCGCAGCTGAGCTCCCCCGACCGAGCTGAGCTGGCGGTGGGTCCTGACCTGATTGAGCTGCGTGGGCTGAGAATCGTCGCGTCGGTGGGAGTCCTGCCTGAGGAGCACGACCGCCCTCAGCCTCTTGTGCTCGACCTTGACGTTGCGGTTGATCTTGGAGCAGCTGGCGCCTCAGATGACCTCGCAGACACCGTGAACTACGCAGCGGTGGTCCATGTCGCAGTCGAGATCGCTGAGAGTCATCATCACAAGCTCCTTGAGGCGCTTGGCGACGAGATTGGGCGAGCAACACTTGCCCTTGACGGCCGAATTTCAGCGTGTCGAGTGTCGGTCACCAAGACTCGGCCGCCGATCGGTCTCGACATTGCCACGGTCGGCATCGTCCGGCACGTCGAGCGCTGAGCGACCGACCTGTGGCGGTGCTCCGGGCGTTTCTCGGCCTTGGTACGAATCTCGGCGATCGAGTGGCGCATCTTCGTGACGCAGTCGAAGCGCTCGAGACGGTGGGCGACCTCATCGCTGTTTCCTGCCTCTATGAGACCGAGCCAGTTGGCGGCCCGCCTCAGGGACTGTTCTTGAACCTTGTGGTTGAGCTGGCTACCTCGGATAGCCCAGAGAGATTGCTTGAGCGGTGCCAAGCGCTTGAGGTTGCAGCACACCGCGTGCGGGAGGTTCGCTTTGGCCCGCGGACCCTTGACGCTGACGTTCTCTGGGTCGAGGGGCAGGTCCGATCGAGCGCTGATTTGACGGTTCCTCACCCGCGGATGTGGGAACGGCGGTTCGTTCTCGCTCCACTCAGAGAGCTGGCACCCGACCTCGTCAGCATCGAGCAGGAGAGGGCGGCTGGCGGCGAGGTTGTCTGTGTGGGTACGCTTCAAGAGCAAGGTTCCTAGTCGAAGCGACCGGCACCCAGAGATGGGGCTGGAACGTCGGAGGCAAGATGGCACGAATCCGAATCATCGGAGCAGGTCGAGCAGGATCGTCGATGGCTCGCGCCCTGAGATCAGTCGGTCACGAGGTCCTCGGGCCCTTCGGCCGGGGCTACGACTTGAGCACAGCCGGCATCGACGTTGACGCTGTCATCGTGGCCACCAGCGATGACGCCATCGCTCGAGTCGCTGGCCAGATCTCACCAGCGCCTGACTGCGTTGTTCTTCATCTCTCTGGCTCCTTGGGCCTGGAAGTTCTCTCGACCCACGAGCGGCGCGGCGCGTTGCATCCTCTGGTTCCGCTCCCCACAGTGGAGCTCGGTGCTGAGCGCCTCGTGTCAGGGATCACGTTCGCTGTTGCGGGCGATCCCCTCGTGAACGAGCTGGCGGCCTCACTTGGTGGTCGCATCGTCAAGGTGGCCGATGAGAATCGCGGGACGTATCACGCAGCGGCCTGCATCGCGGCGAACCACGTCGTGGCGCTCCTCGGTCAGGTCGAGCGCGTGGCTGAGGCAGCGGGACTTTCGTTGGATGCCTTCTTGGATCTCACGAGGGCTGCAGTCGACGATGTGGCACGGCTTGGTCCTCGAAGTGCCCTGACGGGGCCGGCTGCTCGTGGCGACTGGGCGACCCTTGAGCGTCACCTGGGAGCCCTCGATCCTTCAGAGCACGCCGGCTACCGAGCTGGTGTTGGCCTGGCGCTCGAACTCATCGCTGTCTCGGAGCCTGATCTTGTCGCCGAGGAACCAGCCGATGACGTTCCCGAGGTGCGGACGCCATCGGTCGCAGCCCTCGTGGGCTGAGACGTGGAGGTCATCGATTCTCGCCGCGCCTGGCGTGCGGCCTGCGACGACGCTCGCCGTGATGAACGAGTGCTTGGCCTCGTCCCCACCATGGGAGCCCTGCACGAGGGACATGTCTCGCTGGTGACCGCAGCCGCCGCCGCCTGTGATCGAGTGGCAGCCACCATCTTCGTGAATCCGCTCCAGTTCGGTGACGCATCGGACCTGGTGAACTATCCGCGAACACTCGAGAGTGACCTCTCGATGCTTGAAGCCGCGGGCTGTGACCTTGTGTTCACGCCGAGCATTGAAGAGATCTATCCCGGATTTCCTGCACCGGTCCCCACGTCAGTGACCGTGTCCGGTGCAGCTGAGGGTCTTGAGGGAGCCGGGCGACCCGGTCATTTTGATGGGGTGGCGACAGTGGTCACGCTGCTCTTCAGTCTCACCGGACCGGCCAAAGCCTTCTTCGGGGAGAAGGACTTCCAACAGGTGGCTGTCGTTCGCCAAGTGGTTCGTGATCTCGGGCTGCCGATCGAGGTTGTTGCCTGCCCGACACTGCGCGACGCCGATGGTTTGGCACTCTCAAGTCGAAATCGTCGCCTCACCCCCGAGGGCCGCCGGGCTGCCGGAGCCCTCCACGCCGCGCTTGTGGCCGGTGCCGAGGCGATCCAAGCAGGATCCGAACCTGCCGCGTCAGCAGCGGTAATGGAGGAACGCCTCGCCTCAGAGCCCATGGCGACGGTCTCCTACGCTGAGGTGGTGGATCCAATCAGTCTTCAGCGAACCAAGCAACGTGTCCCGGGTGCGTCGCTCCGACTTCTCGTCGCCGCCGAGATCGGAGGCGTCCGCCTCATTGACAACCTTGGTGCGGAGATTCCGGCGACCGAAGGCTCCCCTGACTGATGGCGGCAGTAGACGTACTCGGCCTCGAAGAGGCGGTCCTCGACGTGATCGTTGTGGGAAGCGGTGTCGCCGGCCTCTCGGTGGCAGTCCGGCTCACTGATGCGGGCCTGGCGGTCGGGGTCGTCACGAAGGCCGATCTCGAGGCATCAGCAACACGGTGGGCACAGGGCGGAGTAGCTGCGGTCCTTGGCGCTGACGAGGACTCAACGGATCTTCACTTGGCCGACACGCTGGCAGCAGGAGCGGGGTTGTGTGATGTTGACGCGGTCCGGATCCTCGTCGACGAGGGACCAAGCCGGGTTGAGGAATTGATCAGGCTTGGGGCGGTCTTCGATCGGGAGGCCTCTGGGCGCCTTTCGCTGGCGCGCGAGGGCGGCCATTCGCGACCACGGATCCTTCATGCTGGCGGCGCGGCCACAGGGGCCGAGGTCGAGCGAGCGCTGGTGGCCGCGACGTGGGAGTCGGCGACTCTGGTGGCGGAGCGCTGTTTCGCCACTGACCTGCTCATCGGCGACGATGGCGTGGAGGGCATCGTTGCCATCGGTTCGAACGGTGATCGGGTCGTTCTGCGGGCACGCCACGTCGTCATAGCCACCGGGGGAGCCGGTCGACTCTTCCACGTGACCACGAATCCAAGAGAGGCAACTGCAGATGGGTTAGCCATGGCGTTGCGCGCCGGCGTCCCGGTGGCGGATCTCGAATTCATGCAGTTTCATCCCACGGCACTGCACCATGCAGCGATGCCGAGGCCACTGCTCTCTGAAGCCCTTCGAGGCCACGGAGCGCTCCTTCGCGACGCGGAAGGAGAGCGCTTCGTCGACGAGTTGGCCTCTCGTGACATCGTGTCGCGGGCGATGGCCTCGAAGATGACCGAGCAGAGTTCGGAGCACCTTTGGCTCGATGCCACGGGCCTCGATCACTTCGGCGAGCGTTTCCCGACCATTGCGGCGGAACTCGAATCGGTGGGACTCGACCCAAAGACTGACTGGCTGCCGATTGCCCCTGCAGCACATCACCTTGCCGGGGGGATCATGACCGATACCTCAGGATCGACCATGCTCGATGGCCTCTGGGCCGCCGGCGAAGTCGCCGACGTCGGCGTCCATGGGGCGAACCGGTTGGCGTCAAACTCGTTGCTCGAGGGGATGGTCTTCGGTGCTCGGATCGCCGAGGCAATCGAAGGTGGCCAGCGCGGCCCCGTCGCCACAGGGGTCCTCCGCAGTCTTCTTGATCCCGAGTCGGGTGGGATTCCGGCTGAGATCATCGGTACGTCGGGTGACCGCGCAGTGCGCGAGGATCTCACCATGCCAACGGAGCCTGCAGGCCAACTTGCCGCGCTCCAAATGGCGATGACCAGTGGTGCCGGGGTCGTTCGCTCAGCAGAGGGACTCGACGAAGCCCGAGCGGTCGTCGCCAGCGTCGCGTCACGACAGCCCGTGACGCCCATGACACCGGCCGACGCCGAGTTGGCGAATCTCGTGATCACCGCCGATGCCCTCCTCGCAGCTGCCCTGCTTCGCCAGGAGAGCCGAGGCTGTCATATCCGCTCTGAGTTCCCGGAGCGCTTGTTGGCCTGGGAACGGCGCCTCATCAGCGGGTCGGTGCACTGATGAGTCGTGAGGCCCCTCGAACCGTCGTGGTTGACGCCGTTCGGCGTGCACTGGCGGAGGATCTTGAGCCACTTGGCGATCTCACCGCCTCCCTGCTCGATGCTGACGCCACAGGGGTGCTGGTGATCGCGTCGCGACAGGTCGGCGTCATCGCTGGCCAAGCCTGTGTGCGGGAAGCATTCGCCCAGGTCGACTCCACGATTGTGGTGGAGGTGGCAGCCCCCGACGGAACAGCAGTGGGACCGGGTGATGTCGTGGCCACGGTGCGGGGATCAATGGTCTCGATCCTCTCGGCCGAGCGGACAGCCCTGAATTTCCTCGGTCATCTCTCCGGCGTGGCCACCCAGACCCGGTTGCTCGTTGACGCAGTCTCCGCTGTTTCGCCCACCACCCGAGTGCTCGACACGCGCAAGACCACGCCAGGGCTCAGGGCTCTCGAGAAGGCAGCGGTACGAGCGGGCGGCGGGACCAACCATCGGGCGAGCCTCTCTGACGCGGTCCTGCTCAAGGACAACCATCTCGGAGCGATCGGGATCAGCATTGGGGTGGCGAGAGCCAAGGTGATGTGGCCGGGACGCAACGTCGAAGTCGAGTGCGACACGCTCGAGCAGGTGGCTGAGGCCGCCGAAGCCCGAGCGACCTCGGTGCTCCTCGACAACATGACTCCCGATGAGGCGGCGGTCGCCGCAGCGTTGGCGCGATCGATCCACCCAGGGATTTTGGTGGAGGTCTCTGGCAACATCTCGCTGGCGACAGCACCGCTGTATGCCGCGTGTGGGGTCGATCTGATCAGTGTGGGCGCGCTCACTCATTCGGCCCCGGTCCTCGACCTCGGCCTCGACCTCGTGATCGACAAGGCCGGTGGCGATACCGGCAGTGAGGAGCCCTGATGCTGCTGGCCATCGATGTCGGAAACACCGAGACAGTGATCGGACTCTTCCGCCTCGGCGAGGGCGATGAGCCGGTCACCGTTGAAGGGGCTGGCTACAGCCTCTCTGGCGGAGACGAGCCGACTCGTGGTCTTACCCACCACTGGCGCCTGTCGACTGTCCCGTCGAGAACCCAAGACGAACACGCGGTGCTTCTTACTCAGTTGCTCGACCTTGAGGGTCTCGACATCGCCTCCACGGTGACGGGAATCGCGGTGAGTTCGTCGGCCCCCAGCGTCACCGCCCAGCTTCGTCAGATGGCCGCCCGGTGGTTCGGGGACATCCCTGCAGTGGTGCTCGGCCCGGGAGTGCGTTCGGGAATGGCGATCCTCTACGACAACCCCAAGGAGGTCGGCCCTGACCGCGTCGCCGACGCGGTGGCGGCCTACGACCTCTACGGAGGTCCGACGATCATTGTCGACATGGGGACCGCCACGACGTTCGAGGCGATCAACGAGAAGGGTGAGTACCTCGGAGGAGCAATCGCTCCTGGCGTTGCGATTTCCCTCGAAGCCCTCTACGGCCACGCTGCGGCCCTCCGCTCAGTCGAACTCGTGGCGCCTCGGAGCGTCATCGGCCGCTCGACGGTTGAGTCGATCCAGTCAGGAGTCCTCTACGGCTATGCCTCCCAGGTGGACGGGATGTGTGCCCGCTTCATGGAGATTCTCGGCGAGTCGACCGTGGTGGCCACTGGCGGACTGTCGTCCCTGATCGCCCCCTTCTCCACCGCAATTGATCACGTAGAACCGTGGTTGACGCTTCATGGATTGCGCATCGTCTACGAGAGAAACGTTGAGTCTGACTGATGGCCGAGACCCCCTATCGCTTCGATCACGACACCTTTGCCGCTGAGGTCAGCGAGCGTTTCGGGCACCTCGCCGACGGCGAGGAGTCAGGCGTCACCGTCTCGGTGGCTGGCCGGATCATGCTCTCGAGGCCTCAGGGCCGGCTGGCCTTCGCCGAGCTACGCGACTCGTCGGGTGCTATTCAGCTCTTTGCTCTGGCCAAGGTCACCGAGGACTTCGATGGCCTTACGGCGCTGTCACTCGGCGACTGGATTGGCGCGACTGGTGAGGTCGTTCGGACCAAGCGAGGCGAACTGAGTGTGAAGGTTGGCGCCTGGCAGCTGCTTGCGGAAGCTCGGCGTGGTTTCGGGGACAAGTGGCATGGGGTCACCGATATTGAGACTCGCTACCGCCAGCGCGAAGTGGACCTCTGGGCGAATGCCGAGAGCCGAGGCCGTCTCGTGGCTCGCTCAGCGATCGTCCGCCGCCTGCGCGAGCGCCTCTGGGACAACGGTTTCCTCGAAGTCGAAACCCCAATCCTCAACCCGATTCCTGGGGGAGCGACGGCCAAGCCCTTCGTGACCCATCACAACGCCCTGGGGGCGGATTTCTACCTTCGCGTGGCGCCGGAGCTCTACCTCAAGCGCCTGGTCATTGGCGGGTTCGAGCGCGTCTTCGAGCTGGGTCGGTTGTTCCGCAACGAGGGAATCTCCCCTCGCCACAACCCGGAGTTCACCACCGTGGAGGCCTACGTGGCTTACATGGACTACGAGGATCTGATGGTGCTGGTTGAAGACCTGGTCGGCGGAGTCGTCGCCGATGTTGCCGGGTCGACCACCCTGCCGTATCAGGGCCAGATCATCGAGATGGGTGCGCCATGGCGGAGAGCCACCATGGCCGAGCTCACCTCGGAGCAGGTGGGCCAAGCGGTCGATGTCCACACCGATCGAGAGACGTTGGCAGCACTGCTGGTGGCGGCCGGAGGCCCTGAGGCAGACCCCTCATGGGGCCCAGGCAAGCTCCTCGCGGAGCTCTTCGAGAAGACCACTGAGCACACCATTGTCCAGCCCACCTTCGTCACTGACCACCCCGCAGAGGTCTCTCCGCTGGCTCGTCGGCACCGCGAGGACCCAGAGCTCACTGAGCGTTTCGAGGTCATCGTCGCTGGCCGGGAGCTGATCAACGGCTTCTCTGAGCTCAATGATCCTGACGATCAGCGAGCTCGCTTTGTCGAGCAGGCCGCCGCTCATGCGGCCGGGGATGACGAGGCGATGCACCTTGATGAGGAGTATCTCCGGGCACTCGAGCACGGCCTGCCGCCGACCGCTGGGGTTGGCCTCGGGATTGACCGACTGGCGATGCTGGTGACCGATTCGGCGAACATCCGAGAGGTCATTGCCTTCCCGACGCTCAAACCGCTTTTCGATTGAGAGCGATGCGCTGACGCTTCAGCGGCGCGAGGGAATCAGCCGACAGGCAGGCCGAGCATGAGCTCGGAGGCGAGGGCGGCGAAGCCCCTCTGAAGATCAGGACTCGAGAGCTCTGCGGCCGCTTCGGTGGCTGCCGAGACGTGGCGGTTCGCCTCGGCGAGGGCCTCGTCGATTCCCGGTGAGGCGACGACGAGTCGGCGAGCGATCTCTCGAGCATCCTCGTCAAGCGGTCCTCCGAGGATCTCGGCGAGCTGCGCACCATTGCGATCGCTGAGTGCGACGAGGACCGGGAGCGTGTAGATACCCTCGGCGAGGTCCTGGCCCGCTGGTTTGCCCAATTGCCCATCGATGGCGACGACGTCGAGGATGTCGTCACGAAGTTGGAAGACGATGCCGAGGGCGTAGCCATAGGCACTCAATGCGTCGAGTTCAGAGGTACCAAGGCCAGCGGTAAGGCCTCCGATGCGACATGAGGTGGCCATCAAAGCGGCGGTCTTGCCCCCGATGGCCTCGTAGTAGTCATCGACGCTTCGATCGATCTTGAACGAGGTCCGAACCTCGGAGACCTGACCCTGGGTGAGGAGGGCCAGCGTTCGTGCCAGAAGCCCGGCAACCGCCGTGCCAAGGTCAGCGGCGATGGCGGCCGACCTTGCCATGAGGTAGTCACCAGCCACGATGGCGATGAGGTTGCCGTAGCGGGCATTCACGCTTTCGACGTTGCGGCGCACGACCGCCTCGTCCATGACGTCATCGTGATAGAGCGAGGCGAGGTGCATCAGCTCAAGCGCCACGCCGCCAAGCAGATCATCCTGCGATGCCTCGCGCGTTCCGCCGGTTGCGGAGGCAATGGCCAGCATGGGGCGCAGTCGTTTGCCACCGGCGAGGATGAGATGTGTCGTGACCTGATCTAAGAAGGGATCACCGATAACCACAGACTCAGCGAGCAAAGGCTCGAAGCGTTTCATGTCCTCCCCGAGCAGGGGAATCGAAAGACTGGCGAGGGGATCCACGATGACCACGATAGGGGTCCCCGGGCCTGATGAGATCACTTCGTCAATCCTTTCGCCCTGCCGACGTGTTGGACGCACCCTGCCGGTACACTTGACACACGAGCCCATTGATTGGAGGCGGGCAGTTGTTTGAACGTTTTACAGACCGAGCCCGAAGGGTCCTTGTCCTGGCGCAGGAAGAGGCCAGGCTTTTGAACCACAGCTTCATTGGGACCGAGCACATTCTGCTTGGTCTCATCCACGAGGGAGAAGGCGTCGCCGCGAAGTCGCTGGAGTCGCTGAACATCACCCTTGAGGCTGTCCGCGAGAAGGTCGAAGAGACCATCGGCATGACCGGGACGCCGCCCTCTGGGTCGCCCCCCTTCACGCCGCGAGCCAAGAAGGTCCTTGAGCTCTCCCTCCGTGAGGCCCTTCAGTTGGGTCACTCGTACATCGGGACTGAGCACATGCTGCTCGGACTCGTCCGTGAAGGCGAAGGCGTGGCCGCCCAGGTGCTGGTCTCGCTTGGAGCCGATCTGGGCAAGGTCCGCCAGCAGGTCATCCAGATGATGTCCGGCTACCAGGGCAAGGAAGCCGCCGGTGCGGCACCCGGGGCATCGACGACTGAGTCGGGATCCGGGTCAGCAGTGCTCGATCAGTTCGGCCGGAACCTCACGCAACTCGCCCGAGACGGCAAGCTCGATCCACTCGTCGGCCGTGAGAAGGAAATCGAGAGGGTCATGCAGGTCCTCTCCCGACGCACCAAGAACAACCCGGTCCTTATCGGAGAGCCAGGTGTCGGGAAGACCGCAATTGTCGAGGGACTCGCACAGAAGATCGTGGAGGGCAAGGTCCCCGACACGATGACCGACAAGCAGGTCTACACCCTTGACCTTGGTGCGCTGGTGGCGGGATCTCGCTACCGAGGGGACTTCGAGGAGCGCCTCAAGAAGGTGCTCAAGGAGATCCGGACTCGCGGCGACATCATCTTGTTCATCGATGAGATTCACACCCTCGTGGGTGCGGGAGCTGCGGAGGGTGCCATCGATGCTGCCAGCATCCTCAAGCCGATGCTGGCTCGAGGCGAGCTCCAGACAGTAGGCGCGACCACGATTGACGAGTACCGCAAGCACGTTGAGAAGGATGCCGCCCTGGAGCGCCGGTTCCAGCCGGTCAAGGTCGAGCAACCCTCGGTTGCTCTGACGATTGACATCCTCAAGGGTTTGCGTGATCGCTACGAGGCGCACCACTCCGTGACCATCACGGATCAGGCGTTGGTGGCTGCGGCGAATCTTGCTGATCGCTACGTCGCCGATCGGTTCCTTCCCGACAAGGCCATTGACCTCATCGACGAGGCCGGGAGCCGTCTACGGATCCGACGGATGAACATCCCGAGCACGCATAAGGCGCTCGACGAGGAGATCAACCGTCTTCGTAAGGACAAAGAGACGGCTATCGAGAAGGGCGCGTTCGAGCAGGCCAAGAAGCTCGCTGAGCAAGAGCGTGAGCGTCTCGAGCTCAAGGAGAGCCAGGCGGCCGAGTGGCGGGCAGAGGGTATCGACCTGTTCGACGTGGTCGATGAAGAAGTCATCGCCGAGGTCCTCGCGACGTGGACCGGCATCCCGGTCTACCGCCTCACTGAGGAGGAAACGGCGAAGCTCCTGCGCATGGAGGACGAACTGCACAAGCGGATCGTCGGACAAGAAGAAGCAGTCATCGCTCTCTCCAAGGCGATTCGACGGACGCGTGCCGGTCTCAAGGACCCGAAGCGCCCTGCAGGCTCATTCATCTTCTTGGGGCCGACCGGTGTCGGGAAGACCGAGCTTGCCAAGACACTGGCTGAGTTCCTCTTCGATGATCAGGACGCGCTGATCCAACTCGACATGAGTGAGTACATGGAGAAGCACACAGTGAGTCGACTCGTCGGGTCGCCTCCTGGCTACGTCGGCTACGAAGAGGGTGGTCAGCTGACCGAGGCCGTGCGCCGGAAGCCATTCAGCGTTGTGCTCTTTGACGAGGTGGAGAAGGCCCACCCCGACGTGTTCAACACACTGCTCCAGATTCTCGAAGACGGACGACTCACCGACAGTCAGGGTCGGACGGTCGACTTCAAGAACACGGTGCTGATCATGACCTCGAACCTCGGGACCGCTGACCTTCGGAAGGCCAACCTTGGCTTCTCGAAGACGTCCGAATCGGTGAGCTACGAGCGCATGAAGGTGAAGGTGAACGAGGCGCTCAAGGCTCACTTCCGCCCTGAGTTCCTCAACCGGATCGACGACACGATCGTCTTCCACGAGCTCACGCAGGAGGAGGTCGTCCAGATCGCCGACTTCATGCTGGCTCGCACCGCAGAGCAGCTGAGTCTTCAGGGGATCGGTCTTGAGTTGACTCCTGAAGCACGCAGGCTGATCGCCGAGCGTGGCTACGACCCGCAGTTGGGAGCGCGGCCTTTGCGTCGGGCTATCCAGAACATGGTCGAGGATCCGCTCAGTGAGAAGTTGCTCTGGAAGGAGTTCCGGGTCGGCGAGACCATCGTGGTCGACGTCGCAGAGGGCGAGGATGGACCCGAGCTTCGCTTCACGGCCATTGAGGGCTTCGAGCCTCCGTCCATCGAGATGGCGGAGAGCGCGCCGAGCACCGACTGATCACGAGGGGCGTTTCACCAGCGCCCGATCACGACGCTATGACCACAGCCGCCCCTCGGGGCGGCTGTGGTCGTTCTGAGCGATGCCGGCCGAGCAACGATTCTTCCCAGACGCGAGACGTCGCATCGGGTCCCTAGGCTGGGGATCGTGAGCGCCCGACCAGATCCCTTCCGCTGCACTCTTTGTGGCGCCTCAGCCCTGCGCTGGGCCGGACGCTGCCCGACGTGCGAGGCCTGGAACTCCCTTGAGGAGATCTCGTCGACAGCTGAAGGGGCTCCGCTCCTGGTCCCGGTTGCGATGACTGCGGTGTCGCTCGGTGAGCAGGTGCCGATCTCAACCGGAATCGACGAGGTTGACCGGGTTCTCGGCGGTGGCGTGGTCCCAGGGTCGGTGACCCTGGTGCCCGGCGCACCGGGTATCGGGAAGTCCACCTTGTGCCTTCAAGTGGCGGTCCATGCTGCCCGGCGAGGGATCACCTCGCTCATCGTCGCTGCCGAAGAGTCGGCGGGACAGGTCGCCGCTCGCGCTGGACGCCTTGGTGGAGGAGGCGAGGGCGTCACGCTGCTTGCCACATCCTCAATGCCTGATGCGGTCGAGGCCCTGCGGACCACCGATGCGCGTGTGGTGGTCATCGACTCAATCTCGACGATGGCGGACCCTCATCTCAAGAGCCCGAGTGGCGGGGTTACTCAGGTTCGGGCGGCGGCCGAACAGCTCGCCCGTTTGGCGCGTGACCGGGGCCAAGCCCTGCTGTTGGTTGGCCACGTCACCAAGGAGGGTGACCTTGCCGGTCCGAGGGCCCTCGAGCACCTTGTCGACACGGTCGTTCATATCGAGGGGGACCGCCACCACGAACGCCGTGTCGTGACGACCACCAAGCATCGCTTCGGCCCCGCTGGCGAGGTCGGCCTTCTGGCCCTCGACCACGATGGCCTGCGATCGGTCGAGGATCCATCCGCCACCCTCGTGGCCGAACGCGGTCCTGCTCTTCCTGGTTCGGCGGCTACCGTCCTCGCCGAGGGGACACGACCACTCGTGGTGGAGATCCAAGCGCTCGTGACTCCTGCCGTTGGGACGCCGGCTCGTGTTGCCCAGGGTGTGAGCGCCACGCGCCTTCGTCAACTTGCTGCCGTCCTTGATGCACACGCTGGCCTTGGCCTCGCCGGCGCTGACCTGTTTGTGGCCTGCTCGGGTGCCGTGAGAGCCACTGAACCGGCGGTTGACCTCGCCGTGGTCGCGGCGGCCGTCTCAGCGTTCACGTCAGTTGCCCTCAACCCTCGTGTCGTCTGCTTGGGGGAGGTTGGTCTCACGGGGGCCACCCGGAGTGTGAGCGGCGCCGGACGACGTCTCATGGAGGCATCACGGGTAGGACTTGATCTTGCGATCGTCCCTCCGGGGACTGAGATCCCTGATGGTGTTGAAGCGATCGAGGTCGCCACCGTGCGCGAACTGCTCGCCGTGCTGCCGCGCCTCGGGGGGTCGGCCGCGGTGGATACGATGCGGCAGTGGCCGACGGAGCGAGCGAGCAACTGAATCAGGCGCTTGCGCTGGTGGCCCCAGGCCAATCCCTGCGTGAGGGCCTCGATCGCATCCTGCAGGCCAATCGAGGGGCGCTCATCATCGTTGGTGATGATCCCTCTGTCCTTGCGCTCTGCACGGGTGGTTTCCTCCTTGACTCGGAGTTCTCCCCACAGCGCCTGAGCGAGCTCGCCAAGATGGATGGAGCGATCATCCTTGCTCGCGACGGATCACGCATCGCTCGAGCCAACGTGCACCTGACGCCAAAGGCGACAGTTCCCACCACGGAAACCGGAACCCGTCACCGAACGGCAGAACGGATGGCTCGAAGCCTCGACGCCCCCGTGATCACGGTGTCGCATGCCATGTCGACGATCACTGTCTTTGCCGGCCCCGAGAAGCGCACACTTCTTCCGACGAGCCGCCTGATCGATCGGGCCAATCAGGCGATCGCTGCGCTGCAGCGCTTCCGCTCTCGCTTTGAAGCGGCAATCTCGCTCCTCGTGGCCGTTGAGGTCGAGGATGCGGTGAGCGTCAGCGACGTCGTCGCAGTCCTTCAGCCTGCCGAGATCCTTCGTCGGCTGGCCCAGGAGGTCTCCGAAGCCCTCATCGAGCTCGGAACCGAAGGAAGGCTGATCACCCTGCAGCTCAACGAGCTGCTTGATGGTGTCTCACGGGCCGCGGAGCTTGTGTGCGCCGATTACGTGACTGGCGATGGATCCTTCGGCGGAGCGATGGGGGCACTTGAGCGACTCTCCCTTCTCGGGACCGACCGAATCCAAGACCCGACGGCCATCGCAGCTGCCCTCGGCCTTGAAGGAGACGATCTCCACGTCAGCCCCCGGGGCTATCGGATGCTGGCTCGGATTCCTCGAATTCCGGCCACGGTGGTGGTGCGTCTCGTCGAGCGATTCGGGACACTCTCGAACCTCCTCGGTGCATCGCTGAAGGACCTCGAGGCCATCGAGGGAGTGGGTGAGGCTCGAGCTCGAGAAATCAGGGTTGGCTTGAGTCGCCTCGTCGAAGCCTCGGTGTTTGAACGCTTCGACTGACGCCGCGGCGCCGAGGGCTCCGGCGGCTGGTAGAATTACATTTCCGATTCGAGCCGGAATCGGGTCTAGTGATCCCTCCGGTGACGGAGCCCCATCTCCATCAAGACGCCAGCGCGAGCGGTGTTGAGCAACCCTTCGAGAGGCAGCAACGTGTTCAAAGTAGGAGACAAGGTCGTCTACCCCCACCATGGTGCCGCCATCGTTGAGCGCCGCGAGAAGCGAGTCGCGTTCGGCGAGAAGAAGGAGTACCTCGTACTCCGTCTTGCTTACGGAGATCTCACCTTGATGGTGCCCGCTGATAACACCGAGGGCGTGGGCCTTCGGGAGGTCATCAACGACGAAGAGGTCGAAGAAGTCTTTGCCGTCCTGCGCAAGAAGGAAGCGCGGATGCCGACGAACTGGTCCCGTCGCTATAAGAACCACTCGGAGAAGCTGCGCAGCGGCGACATCTACCAAGTGGCTGAAGTGGTCAGGAACCTCTCGATTCGCGACAAGGACAAGGGTCTCTCGGCCGGAGAGAAGCGGATGCTCCAGCGAGCCCGCCAGATCCTCGTCTCCGAATTGACCTTCGCACTCAACGTGGACGAAGAGACTGCCGAGCAGCGCCTCTCCGACGCCCTTCCCTAGGATGCGCTGCGCCGCCATCGTGGTGGCCGGTGGGTCGGGACGCCGGTTCGGCGGGCTGAAGCAGTTCGCGGAGCTTCGTGGTCTCAGTGTCGCGGCCCGTTCCATTGCGGCATGTCGCGCCGTGGCGGATCATGTGGTTCTCGTCACTCCCGAGGGCATGGAACTCGATGCTCACGGTGCTGATCAGGTCGTGACCGGCGGAGAGAGCCGTTCTGATTCTGTCCGGGCGGGGCTGGCGTGCCTCGACCAAAGTGTCGAGGTGGTTGTGGTCCATGACGCTGCTCGTCCTCTGGCCCTCGATGACCTCTTCCACGCTGTGGTCGACGAGATCACTCGCGAGGGGACCGACGGAGCAATCGTCGGCCTTGCGGTCACCGACACCATCAAGCAGGTGAGTGGTGTCGGCGGGCGTCGCCCGGTGGTCGCCACGCCCGAGCGAGACAGCCTGGTGGCGGTCCAGACGCCGCAAGCCTTCCGGGCATCGGCCCTCAGGAGAGCCCATGCCACAGAACGTGACGCCACCGATGACGCAGCACTTCTCGAGATGATCGGCAGCGTGGTGGTGGTGGTTCCTGGTGATCTGACGAACATCAAACTCACCACGCCGGAGGACCTTGATCAGGCCATTCGCATCCTGGAGGCGAGGGAATGAGGATCGGCCAAGGATTCGACGTTCACGCGTTCAGTGACGACCCGACGCGCCCCTTGCTGCTCTGCGGGGTCCGGATCCCCGAGGCTCCCGGCCTTGTGGGTCACTCAGATGCCGATGTGGCCACCCATGCCCTTCTCGATGCGCTTCTCGGCGGAGCCGCACTTGGAGACCTTGGGCGGCACTTCGATGACACTGACCCAGCACATGCCGGGGCCGACAGCCTTGAGATGCTGGCGGAGGTTCTTCGTCGAGTTGCTGATGAAGGGTGGGCCCCCACCTCAGCAGATATCACGATCGTGGCGCAGGTCCCGCGACTTGCTGGTTTCATGGCCGAGATGGCCGACACCCTGAGCGAGGCGATGGGAATCATTGTCTCGGTCAAAGCGACAACAACAGAACAGCTCGGCTTCTTGGGCCGAGGAGAGGGGATCGCCGCCATGGCCGTTGCACTTCTGGAGGCCATATGAGCGCCGCCCCACGCCGCCCCAAGCGTCCGGTGGCGCGCACCACACGGCCGGTTCGAAGCGGTCAAGGACGGCCCCAAGGACAGGGTCGCTCTCCGGGCAAATCGCCGGAACTCGGCGGTGACCAGATCGAGGGACGGCACGCCGTTCTTGAGTTGCTCGAAGCCGGGACTCGCACCACCCAGCGTGTGGCAATGGCAGCTGAGCTCGACTCATCGGACCAGCTCGACCGGATCGAGGAACTCTGTCGAGTAAAGAGAATTCCCCTCGATGTGATGTCGCGGGCTCGACTCGAGCGCCTGGCTTCGACCGAGTCCCACCAGGGCGTCGTGGCCAAGGCGACGGCCCTCAAGCCAGTCGAGCTTGAGGAACTCCTCATGGGCGAAGGAAATGTGACGCCCTTTCTGCTCGTCTGCGATGGCCTGACCGACCCGCATAACCTGGGCTCGCTCCTGCGGAGCGCCGAATGTGCGGGGGTCACTGGCATCGTGTTGCCTCGGCATCGAGCCGTGCGCATTACCCCCACCGTGGCCAAGGTGGCAGCGGGCGCGATTGAGCACCTTCGCTTCGCCATGGTGCCGGGTATCCCGTCAGCGCTCGACCGCATGGTCAAGTCAGGCCTCGAGGTGGTGGGTCTCGCCGGTGAGGCCAAGCGCGCCATCTACGACGTTCCCTTGGCTCGGATCCCGACGGCGGTGGTTGTCGGGAGTGAGGAGAAGGGGTTGGCTGCTCTGAGCCGAAAGCGATGCTCGGTTCTCGCATCGATTCCTCAGGCTGGCCATGTTTCCTCACTGAATGCCTCAGTGGCCGGTGGCGTCGCCCTCTTCGAGGTTGCTCGTCAGCGGCGCTGACTCTCAGAGCATCGATAAGCCACCGGTCGGGTGTGCCCGAGGTGGGTGCTGCGTGCGGCAGCGTCCTCGAATCAGTCTGAAGGAGTCGTCGCCCAGCCTGCATCAAGAGTTGAGGTGCATGCTCCGCAACGGAGGGCCTCGACGCGGATCTCGGTTCGACACCAAGGGCACTCGGCGAGCGCCGGGGGATCGCCCTCGACGAGCCCGAGACGTCGGATGAGGTGCTGCATAGGCTTGACCACCAGGAAAAAAATGAGTGTGGCGGTGATCAGGAAGGACAACAGCGCGTTGACGAAGAGGCCGTATTGGAACTTCGATCCATTGATGGTGAAGGCCAGATGAGCAAAGTCCTTGCCGAACACGGCGCCAATGATCGGCGTGATGAAGGCAGCGACGACCGAGGCGACCACCGCGGTGAAGGCGGCGCCGATGGCGACGGCCACCGCAAGATCCACCACGTTGCCTCGAAGGACAAAGGCCTGGAACTCCTTGAAGACGCTGGCCTTCGTTTTCTCCGTCACCCTTCCATTCCAGCGCTTCGGTCCACACAGTGCAACAGCGGCGGGCCGAAGTAGTTTGAGACGGTGAGCGACGTCTCGGCGCCAGTGGTGGTCACGGCGGCCGCCCTGAAGAAGAAATGGCGACCTTCGTCCTGCTGGGCGCTGGCGATCACCGCGTGGGTCGGGTTCTTCGGAGTCGGGGCTGGCACGCTGAAATGGGAGCGCCATCACGGGGTTGGTCTCAACGGGGACGAACCCCACTACCTGATCAGCGCCATCGCCCTCATGCGATTCGGATCCTTCCGGGTCACCGCTGCCGAGCGATGGGCTCGCCTCCACCAGGCCCTCGGTGCCGGCTACGCGATCCCCCCCCTTGGTCACCGAGCACCACAGGGTATCTATCCTGCCCACGAGCCCGGTCTGGCCTTCCTCATGGCGGTTCCGATGCTCGCTGGTCCTCACGCCGCCGCCCTCACCATGGGAGCGCTCATCTCGGCTGGGTTTGTGGGGTTGTCGTTCCTGGTCTGGCGCTCCGGCGGAGAGCGCCGAGCATGGCCGCTCGCCCTGCTAGGCGTGGTGGCCACTCCGGCGACGTTCATGGCACTCAATGAGATCTATCCCGATCTCCTCTCGGGAGTGATTCTCGCCCTCCTTATCGCCGTGCTGGTGGCCATGGAGCGGTCGTGGGAGCCAGGTCCCGGCACGGTGGCACTGGTGGGGTTCACGATCGGCTTCCTTCCTTGGGTGCACTTCAAGAACCTTGTGCCAGCCCTCCTCGTGGGTGTGGGGATCGTCGTCGTACTCGTTCGGAGCGCTGCACCCCGTCGTCGGTTCGTGGCATTAGCGGGGGGACTGCTCCCACCATTGGCGCTCCTCGTCGTCTACAACGAGATGGTCTTCCGGAGCGCCACATCGAACGTGGTGCTTGGCCATTCGGTCTCCCTGACCGTCACGCGAATGGTCGGCCTCATCGCTGACCAACAACACGGCGTCCTTGTTCAGCAGCCCTGGGTCGTGGTTGGTCTGGCAGGAATGGTGCTCCTTCGCAATCGACTGCGCCTTAGCGTGCTGACAGCGACCGCGGTCCTCGTGGTGCTCTGGTTTTTGAACGGAGCAGCCTTTAACCACTACGGAGGCGTCTCGCTGGTTGGGCGATTCGAGTGGGAACTCTTCCCGATCCTCGCCGTCTTCGCCACCCTCTACCTCATGGATCTTCGCTCGCGCCGACGCCGCCTCGCACTCGGAATCCTCGGAGTGTGCCTGACGATCTCTGTCGTGGGATTTGTCGTGGTCATGACGCTCGACCACCACTCGTTCTTCAATCAAGCTGATGTCGCATCGAACTGGAGCACTGGGCGATCCTTCGGCTGGTGGCCGGACCTCTCTGTGTTCCCCTGTCTCAGCTCGTCGTGTCTTGATCACGCGTGGTCTGAAGCACACAACTGGTGGGCCACGATGACCGTGCTCGGAGTCGCCGGGACGCTCACCGCGATCTTGGTCTTCTGGGTCAGCGCGTCGCGCATGGCACGCCTCTGCGCCATCTCCGGTGGTGTGGTTGCGTCGGCCGGGCTCATCGGGATCCTGTTGACACCGCTTCCGTGGGTGCCGCAGTAGGCGGAGATGGGTTGACGACCACCCCGAACGGCTCCATGGGCTGGCTCCGATCCTTGGGGCCCCATGGTCAATCCGGGAGGAGCTCCTTTGGCATGTGACCGAACCGGCGTCCGGCCCAGAGCCGGATGGGTTGTTCAATGAACCGGTGTGGCCGACTGCGAAGGCTGCGCCAATCATGGTCAACCCCCAATCCCAGGTCGTCAACGGCGTCGTCCCACGACACTCCGGGCTCGACACCTTGGTCGACGACCAGCATCGAGATCGAGACATCGCTCGCCTCTGAGGGTTCGTCTGCCCCAAGAATGCTGACAGATCACATTGGAGCCGGTGGTGGGACTCGAACCCACGACCTGACGATTACAAATCGCCTGCGCTTCCATCTGCGCCACACCGGCATGTCCTTTCACGGTCAAGGATAGGGCTTGGCGGAGCCAAGCGGCTCTGGCGAGCGAGGTTCGAACATGTCCACCTTGCGTGACGTGCTGGGACTTGGCAGGCTTGGCCCGTGACCAGTGACGACACCTCCGAGTCTCCAGCTCCTCGCGAGGTGCACACGGGACGAGCAATTGTCGTCGTCGCGGCCTTCCTTGTGACCTTCGCTCTGTGCCTTTCAACGACCGAACAGGCGCCCTCGGGTGCCCCTGACTCGCCGTCGACAACCACGCCGGCGACGACGATCGCGCCCACGACGACGACAGTTCCGCACTCGACCATCAAGGTGCAGGTGGCCAATGGGACGAGCACCCCAGGAGCAGCTGGGGGCGTCACCACCACCCTGCAGAACCAGGGATGGAACGTGTTGCCGCCGGTGAATACGACGACAGCCGCCAGCACCTCGAGCATCTACTTCGCTTCCGGTCGCAAATGGGCAGCCGAGGAGATCGCTCGTGAGGTGGGGCTGGCGAAGTCAGTGGTGCAGCCCCTCACGACTGCGGTGCCGGTCCCTGATGCTGCAGGCGATGACGTCGTCGTGGTGATTGGCCCAGGTCTTCCGACCCAGCCCTGATCAGCGTCCGCTGCGCTCGAGTGCAGCGCCCAGAACCTCGGTGGCCATTGCGCTGAGTTCTTCGATGGAGCGGTTGCGGTGAAATCGAACCCCCAGATCGACCTGGGCAATCGCTGATGCACCATAGGTGCGACCGACATCGATCAAAAGGCTCATCTCCACCCGATAGCCAATGTCGAGCCCGATCTTCTCGACCACCTCTCGCCGGATGGCCGTCTCGCCGGCGAGAGGCTGGAGCACGTGAGCGAGATCGGGGAAGAGGATTCTCAACGCTGGCCTCGCGGTGAGTTCGGTGACCCGACCCCCGCCACTTGGCTTTCCGTCGATGGGTCGCTCGTAGAAGCCCTTCACCAGCATCACGTCATCGTCGAGCAGGAGGGGGCCAAGGAGCCTGGTCACAAAATCTGCACTGGTGTTCTCGACGTCAGCATCAAGGAAGACGATGACGTCTCCGCAGGCCGCGTCGACGCCAGCCGCCATCGCTGCGCCTTTGCCACCGCCCGTGGTGAGTGACAGCACTGTTGCACCGGCGCGTTGTGCCTTCGAAGCGGTGCCATCGCTCGAGCCGTCGTCAACCACGATGATCTCATCGACCAATCCGCCCCCACAGCCAGCGAGATGGGGTCGGATCGCCTCGATGACGCCGGTGATGGTCTCTGCTTCATCCTTGGCGGGGATAACAACGCTGACGACGTGAGCACCCTTGGCGGCGATCACCGCAGTTTCGGCGATCTCGGCAAGGCCAAAGGTTCGCACCCCCGCGCCGGCGGAGGAGGTGTCTGGTGGGGAAGCAACCACCCCTACGTTCTAGTGGGTGAGTGGCGCGGAATCGGTCACGTTGACGGGCCGATCACTATTCCGGCAGAATAGACACATCATCCAGAGCAACTGAGGGACGGGCCCGATGACGTTGCGGCAACCATTCCGCTGAGGGACATCCCCTCCGGACTAGGTGCCAACGCCCGATCGATGAGTGAAGGAGTCACCAATGAATACAGTCACCGGTTTGCGTTGTCGTGAATGTGGGAGGGCGTTTCCCGACGAGGCGCTCCACGTCTGCGACTTTTGCTTCGGACCCCTCGAGGCCGATTACGACTACGACGCCATCGCCTCGCTGATCACGCGGGAGTCGATTGCTGCAGGGCCACGATCAATCTGGCGCTACGGACCACTTCTTCCGGTGATCGACGCCGCACCAGTCGATCTTGGCGCTGGGTTCACCCCACTGGTCAGGGCTGAGCGCCTTGGTGCCGAGCTCGGCCTCAAGGAACTCTGGATCAAGGATGACACGGCGAACCCAACGGGATCCTTTAAGGACCGGGTGGTCTCTGTCGCTCTCACGAAGGCGCGTCAGCTTGGCTTCAAAGTGGCTGCCTGCGCCTCGACGGGGAACTTGGCCAACTCGGTCGCTGCTCATGCGGCCCGTGCTGGCATGGCCTCAGTGGTCCTGATCCCGTCGAACCTCGAGAAAGCAAAGATCATGATGACAGCTGTCTACGGTGGCCAACTGGTGGCTGTCGATGGCACGTATGACGATGTCAACCGACTCTGCGCCGAGCTGACAAGCGAGAGGCCGACGTGGGCCTTCGTGAACGTCAACGTTCGTTCGTACTACGCAGAGGGGTCGAAGACCCTCGCCTTCGAGATCGCCGAGCAGCTCGGTTGGCAGGCGCCGGACCATGTGGTGGTTCCAATCGCTTCGGGATCACAGCTCACCAAGATCGACAAGGGATTCCGGGAACTCGGCCAGGTTGGCCTCTTGGATGAGATTCCCTCGGTCCGAATCTCTGGGGCTCAGGCCCTTGGCTGCTCACCGGTGGCGACTGCGTTCGCCAACGGCGCTGACGCCATCATCCCGGTCAAGCCCGACACCATCGCCAAGTCACTGGCAATCGGGAATCCCGCAGACGGGTGGTACGCGCTTGATGTGATCCGACGCAGTGGCGGCTCGTGCAGCGCCGTCACTGATGACGAGATCATCGAGGGAATCCGTCTGTTGGCCCGAACGGAAGGAATCTTCGCTGAAACCGCAGGCGGCGTCACCATCGCCACGTTGGCGAAGCTTGTGGCCGACGGCACCATCCGACCTGACGAGCGTACGGTTGCCATCGTGTCCGGCCATGGCCTGAAGACCGTCGAGGCGCTGACAGGACATGTTGGACCGACCTACACAATCCCGCCAACCCTCGATGCATTCGATGCTGCGGTTGGTCTTGAGGACCCCGTTCGAATCTGACGGTCACGACGTGACCCATGAACGAAGCCAGCCACACCACACCCACAAGGAGAGTTCCCATGGCAGTCATCATTCGAATCCCGACCCAACTCCGTCAGCTCACCGCTGGTGCCGGCGAGGTCTCTGTTGAGGCAGCGACTGTCGGGGACGCACTGCGTGCCCTCGACGCCGATCACCCAGGTTTCGGTGAACGGCTCTTCGACGACGCAGGGGCGCTACGCCGCTTCGTCAACGTCTTCCTCTCCGACGAGGACGTGCGGTTCCTCCAAGGCCTCGACACGCCGCTTACCGATGGTGTCGTGCTGTCGATCATTCCTGCTGTCGCAGGGGGCTGAAGCTGGTCACCCAGCCAGGGGCCTATTAGCACTCTCGGGCCGAGACTGCTAATGTGGGGGAACACGTAGACCCCAAACCCCCTCTGGAGGAAACACGATGGCGAAAATGATCGCTTTCGACGAGGAAGCCCGCCGGGCCCTCGAGACCGGAATGAACAAGTTGGCTGACGCGGTGCGCGTCACCCTCGGGCCCAAGGGCCGCAACGTTGTTTTGGACAAGAAGTGGGGAGCCCCCACGATCACCAACGACGGTGTCTCGATCGCCAAGGAGATCGACCTCGAGGACCCCTACGAAAAGATCGGCGCTGATCTGGTCAAAGAGGTCGCCAAGAAGACTGATGACGTCGCTGGAGACGGAACTACCACCGCGACCGTTCTGGCGTGGGCCATGGTCCGCGAGGGCCTTCGGAACGTGGCTGCCGGTGCCAACCCGATGTCGCTGAAGAAGGGGATCGAGGCCGCGGTCGTCAAGGCAGTTGAGAGCCTTGGTGCTCTCGCCAAGGAAGCGAACACCAAGGAGCAGATCGCACAGGTCGCTTCGATTTCCGCTGCAGACACCGAGATTGGCCAGATGATCGCTGACGCCATCGACAAGGTGGGTAAGGACGGCGTGATCACCGTCGAGGAGTCGCAGACCTTTGGGATGGACATGGACCTCGTCGAGGGCATGCGCTTCGACAAGGGCTACATCTCCCCCTACTTCGTCACTGACCCTGAGCGCATGGAAGCGGTCCTTGAGGACCCTTATATCCTGCTCGTCGGCTCGAAGATCACCAACGTTCGCGACATGCTTCCCATCCTTGAGAAGGTCATGCAGTCGGGTAAGGCCCTCGTGATCATCGCTGAGGACGTCGAGGGCGAGGCCCTGGCGACCCTGGTGGTCAACAAGATCCGTGGAACCTTCAAGTCAGTCTCCGTCAAGGCGCCTGGCTTCGGCGAGCGTCGCAAGGCCATGCTCCAGGACATTGCGCTCCTGACCGGCGCCCAAGTGGTGACCGAAGAAGTCGGCCTGAAGCTCGAGAGCGTGACGATGGATCTCCTCGGTACGGCCCGCAAGGTCGTGATCACCAAGGACGAGACCACCATCGTTGAGGGCGCTGGTTCTGATGAGGACATCAAGGGTCGCATCAACCAGATCAAGGCTGAGATCGAGAACACCGACTCGGACTACGACCGTGAGAAGCTCCAAGAGCGTCTTGCCAAGTTGTCCGGTGGCGTCGCAGTGATCAAGGTCGGAGCAGCCACCGAGGTGGAGCTCAAGGAGAAGAAGCACCGGATCGAAGATGCGGTGTCGACGACCAAGGCGGCTATCGAGGAGGGCGTGGTGCCCGGAGGTGGCGTCGCACTGCTTCGCAGCCAGAAGGCGATCCTGGAGGTCGCTGCAGAGCTTGAGGGCGACGAGGGCACTGGTGCCCGCATCGTGGCCCGTGCCGTCGAAGAGCCACTGAAGCAGATCGCTGTGAACGCCGGTCTCGAAGGTGGCGTCGTTGTCGACCGAGTCCGGAACCTCAAGAAGGCCACTGAGGGACTCAACGCAGCGACCGGTGAGTACGAGGACCTTCTCAAGGCTGGCGTCATTGACGCAGCGAAGGTAACTCGCTCCGCGCTGCAGAACGCAGCGTCGATCGCCGCACTCTTCCTCACCACTGAGGCTGTCATTGTCGACAAGCCTGTCGAGTCATCACCGGCGATGCCCGGTGGAGGCATGGACGACTTCTAAGCGAAGCCCACGGGCTGACCAGAAGATGCAACTGAGGCGGGCCCACAGGGCCCGCCTCAGTTGCATCATGGCGAAGATGAACCTCCGAAGCGTCATTGCCCTGACCAGGTTCGCTCCGAGGACGTCACATCCGCTCAGGAGGGCTTCGGGGGCCAAGACAGTTCATTCGTACTGAGGGCATCGTGCCCACCCCTGAGCCCACGCATGTGTTGGCTCTCCAAGTTCCTCGAAGCACTGAGCGCCAAGGAGACTGGCGAGAAGACCGCCATCCTTGCCCGGCACCGCACGTGGACTGATGCCGCCGAGCCAGGAGGACGCCACGCCTAGCATGGGGTGTGTCGACTGCAGCGAAGGATGCCCCCATGACTGAGAACACGACGACGCCGATGGAGCCATCGATCGGCCTGAACGTGGTTCACCTTTTCTGCAAGGTCGGCGTGTCGGTGTCGCATCGGGGCGTTGTCGAAGCGAAAGAGACTGCCGAGGCTGCAGGATGTCAGGTGGTCGTGGCTGCCATCGTCGGCCACAAAGCCGATCTCTGCGTGATGGCCACTGGCAGAGACCTCTGGGATCTCCGCCGGCTCCAGAGCGCCCTGCAAGCCGCCCGCCTCGAGATCGTCGAGTCGTACGTCAGTCTCACTGAGATTTCGGAGTACGCCAAGGGACTCCCCGCAGAGATGATCGAGGCGCGGCTGAATCCGGTTCTTCCCCCCAAGGCCATGACGGCCTTCTGCTTCTACCCGATGTCGAAGCGTCGTGGCGAGGTGCACAACTGGTACGCGCTCACCTTCGAGGAGCGCAAGGCCCTGATGATGGGCCACGGACGGTCAGGGCGTCAGTTCCACGGTCGAATCCTCCAAGTGGTGACCGGGTCGACTGGGCTCGATGACTGGGAGTGGGGGGTAACGCTCTTTGGCGTGGGTCCCGATGACATCAAGGAATGTGTCTACACGATGCGCTTTGATGAGGGGTCAACCCTCTACGCGGAATTCGGCCCCTTCTACATCGGCATGGTGGGCACGGTCGATGAGGTTCTTGGGAACGTCACTGCCTGATGAGCTCGTCGATGGTGGAATTGGTGGAGCACCTCAAGCGCATGGGTCCTGTCGTGGTCGCGTACTCCGGCGGGGTCGACTCGACCTTCCTTGCCGTGGCAGCGAGCCAAGCCATGGGTTCGTCATCGCTTTGTGTCACCGCAAGTTCGGCATCCATGGCGGCGTCCGAGGCACGTGAGGCAACGGCACTCGCTGAAGAACTCGGTCTGGAGCATCGTGTGGTCCGCACCCACGAGCTTGATGACCCTCGATACGCCGTCAATGGTCCGGATCGCTGCGCATGGTGCAAGACCCATCTGATGGATGCCCTCGAACCGCTTGCGCTCGAACGTCAGGCCACGGTGATCCTTGGGGTCAATGTTGATGACCTTGGTGATCATCGCCCCGGCCAAGAAGCTGCGGCTGCCAGGGGGGCACGGTTCCCACTCGTTGAAGTCGGTCTGACAAAGGCGATGATCCGATCCGAGTCAGCAGTCCTCGGCCTCTCGACGGCAGAAAAGCCGGCATCACCCTGCCTGGCCTCTCGACTTCCCTATGGGACCCCAGTGACGCTCTCGGTCCTTCGACAAGTTGACCGCGCCGAGGCGGCGGTTCGCTCGCTGGGCTTCTCGGATCTTCGCGTTCGACATCACGGTGACGTCGCCTTGGTGGAGGTTCCACGTGAGGATCTTGAACGCGCCCTCGCCTCGCGAGATCAGATCGTGACCGCATGTCGTTCGGTCGGCTACTCGTTTTGCGCGCTGGACCTCGAGGGGCTCGGGTCCGGTCGTCTCAACCGGGTGCTGGGGTAACCTCGGTATCGATGAGCCAAGAGATCAGCGTTCGAGTCAAGCTCACGTTCCCAGAGGCATTGGTGCGCACTCCTGTGTTGGCACGGCTCGTCAGGGACTTCGATATCGATCCCGATATCCGAAGAGCGGATATCACCGATTCTGCCGGATGGATCATCTGTGAACTTGATGGCCAATCGGACAACATTGAAGCGGCGATGGCGTGGCTTCGCTCCGAGGGAATCGGCGTCGACCTGCTCGGTGATGTTCTCGAGAGTTGATCAGCGAGCCGTGAGCGTTGCGGCTGAGGCAGCCGAACCTGAGGCGATCATCATCAGGTAGGACTCCATGTCCACGGAGAACTCGGGGTCGAGGTCCTGGAAGACGAGTCCGAGCGGTAGCGCCATCATGGACATGATGAAGGCGTCGACATTTGTTCCCTCAGGCAACCAGCCTCGGCTCACACAGCCGGTGAGAACGTCTCTGACGGCGGAGATGAACTGACGCTGCTTCGGGGCGATTGCAGCGGCGACAGCTGGATCATGTTGGGCTGCTGCGAGCGCATCGAGCCTGCGCCGTCGGGTCTCAACGTCTGCGAATGCCTCTTGGTAGGAAGAGGTCATGTAGCGGAGCAGGTCGATCGGGTTCTCGGCCTTGTGAAACGCCGCTTCGACAATGGCGAGGTCCTTGATGAGGATCTTGGCGTAGTCCTGGGCGTAGGCAGCGGCGATGAGAGCATGCTTCCCATCGAAGTAGTAGTAGAGGAGTGTGGGCGAAACCTCAGCGCGCTTGGCGACCTCTTGGATCCTCAACCGTGTCGGGCCCACTTCGAGGAGGACATCGAATGCCGCGCTGACGATCTGATCTCGAACCCGGTTCTCCATGTGGCCTCCTAAATCGATTCGCCGCGCTGATCCTCATTTCGAGGTCAAGCACCGTGTCCTGAATGATACTTATTCAGGAGCCAATTTGCGGGGAAAACGAAGAAAACCTTGTCCGGTGAGCCTGATGCTCAGACCTGCCAGCCTGTCTGATTGATACCTCGTGGTTCGTAGAAGAGGCATCCGTCGGGGCACGTGAAGGGCAGGGGCTCGTTGGCGTCGAGCTTGCACCGCTCCGTGACGTCTCCCGCACTGGCCTCTCGGCGCACGTAGTGACGACAGTCTTCATTCACAGCCATGGCTCCATCATGCCTGAGGAGCCGGACCCACTTGGCACGAGGTGTTGGTAGCGTTCGAGTTCGTGGAGCGACCTATCCCTGAACGAGTCCTGTTGCGCTGGTCCGAGAGCCTGGCGGCAATAGCCATGACCGGCCTTGGTTTTACCGAGAGCCAGTACGAGAAGGAACGTTTTGAGGAGATTCTCAAGGTAGCTGCCGATATCAAAGTTGCCTCAGGCGAGGATCCTGAGCAGACCGAGGACGCGGTTGGCCACGTCCAGGAATGGATGAGCAACGTGGGCCGGGGGGTACCCGGCTACGTCACGCCCAAGGTGGCGGTGGGGGCTGCAGTCGGAAACGATGACGGCGAACTGCTCTTGATCCAGCGGTCTGACTCTGGTGTGTGGCTGTATCCCACTGGATGGTGCGACGTGGGGTACTCCGCCGCCGAGGTCGTGGTCAAGGAGGTCGAGGAGGAAACGGGCATCGAAGTGGAGCCTGTTCGGATCATCGCCGTCCTTGATGGCCTCCGTCTCGGGATGACGCGGATTCCGATCTACTCGCTCCTCTTCTACTGTCGAGCCGTCGGAGGAAGTTTGAATCCGCACCCGCTCGAGGTGACGAATGTGGGTTGGTTCAACGAGGAGAATCTCCCCTCACCAGTGGTCGGATTCGAGCGCTGGGGCACCCACGTGTTTGAGGCCATCAGGGGCGAGTCAAACCACGTCTTCTACGACACGGTCCGCTCGCCAACATGGCGAGGAGAAGAAGGCACTCGATGAGTTCCGTCGTGATTGAAGAAGTCACAGTTGCCGACGATGAGTTGGTGGCAGCTCTCCGGCGACTCATTCCCCAGCTCTCTTCGTCAGCTCCAGCTATTGAGGCCTATGACATCGAATCCATTGTTTCGTCCCCAGCGACGTCGGTTTTCGTCGCTCGAAACGACGAAGGGATCGTTGGGACCCTCACGTTGGTGCTTTTCAGGGCGCCGAGTGGGGTTCGTGGCTGGATCGAGGACGTCGTTGTCGATGAGGCGGCGCGGGGGTTAGGAGTGGGCGAGGGCTTGGTGAATGCGGCGATCGAACTCGCGGGCCGCGCCGGCGCCCGAACCGTTGACTTGACGTCCAACCCGCGTCGAGAGGCTGCGAACAGGCTCTACCAGCGATGCGGCTTTGCTGAGCGGGTCACCAATGTGTATCGGTTCGCACTCGATTGACACCAGTTGTGACTATGGCGCGTAGTGAAAGCGTGCTTGGAGGATTACCAGGTCCTCGCCATCAACCAAGTAGACCAATCGGTGCTCTTCGTCGATGCGCCGGGACCAGCAACCCGCCAAAATGTGGCGCAGAGGCTCAGGTTTGCCGATTCCTTCAAACGGCTCACGGAGCGATTCCTCTATCAATCGGTTGATTCTCTTGAGCGTTGCCCGGTCCCTCGCAAGCCAAAACCGGTAATCATCCCAGCCGTTGGGAGTAAAAACCAGCCTCACAATTCAAGCGAGTGCTGCAGTCGTTCCCCAGTTTGCGCTTGGTGGAGGCTTTCGATGAGACGGGTGGCGTTAGCTGGCGATCGTAAAAGCCATGCCGTCTCCGTCAGCGCGTCGTAGTCAGCTCGCGACATCAGCACTGCATCCCCTCGACGCGAGGTGATTTCAACGGGCTGACGATCATTATTGACCTGTTCAATGAGGGGGAAAAGGTTCTTCCTAGCTTCACTCGCAGTTATCGTCATGGAGGCTCCTTACCAGTACCATTTATTGTACCATAATGGACGAACAGCGCTGCGTCACGTCCACACACAACGGTCGTGCCTCCAGGTCACTTTCGGCGATGGGGTAAGAGCGCTACTGGGTGGCTCAACGTGCTCGCAAGGATCTCCGGGATGCTCGAGAGTGGCGAACGCATCTCCTTGCGTCCCTCCGCACTGATTTTGCACTCCACTAAGTGAGCACTGCATTTCAAGAACCAGCGGCAGACCAATGTCTATCGGTTCTCTTTGGAGAGCTGAGGCGGCACCGCGGGACAAGGCACACCCGTCTCGTATGCTGTGGGCATGGAGTTTACAGCTGCCATCACTCAGGAAGGCAACCTGTTCGTCGCTCGCTGCCTCGAGGTCGAGGTGACGAGCCAGGGCGAATCGACGGATGACGCCGTCGAGAACCTCAAGGAAGCCCTCGGTCTCTACTTTGAGGACCAGGGAGAGCCTGTTGGTCTGGCCCACCCAACGGTCACCACGTTCCAACTCTCTGCGTGAGCCCGCCGCTGCCAGTTGTCAGCGGAGCGGAGGTCATTAAGGCTCTCCTGAGGGCGGAGTTTGCCGAAGTCAGCCAACGCGGCAGCCATGTGAAACTTCGCAAGGGCGAGTTGATGGTCATCGTTCCTCGGCACAAGGAACTGGCGTCAGGAACTCTCCGATCGATCATCCGACAGTCGGGCATGGGCGTTGATGACTTCCTGAATCTTCTTTAGCGGGTTCGGCGACGGATGGTTCTATTTCTACTTTGAGTTGAGAGACCAATGTGTATAGGTTTTCTTTGGGGGGCTGAGCTCAGTTCTTGCCGGCGGGCGCGCCATAGCGCTGGCGAGCTGCTTCTCCAGAAGTGCCGAGCATCGCCCCGACAGCGGCCCAACTCTGACCGTCAGCTCGGGCACCGTCGACGGCAGTGAACAGTTCTTGTTCCGCCTCTGCTCGACGAAGGAAGGCAAGCCGCACCTCACGGAGCGAATCCGCAGTCTTCACGTTGCTTGAGCCCGGAGCATGGTCCTGGAACCGCCTCGCCAACTCGTCGGCCTGCTCGATGATGTGCTTCGTGCTTCTTGGCATGGCGTTCACCTCAGGTACTTGGTTCTAGCTTCCATGGCGTGGACGATGACGGGTCCGACGTTGCCGACAACGACACCGACCTCTAAGAGGCGACCAGCTCTGTCTGGCCCCACCAGCATGACGAGATCGTCATCGAGGTCCTCGACGAGGATGGGGTTGTCGAA